>CAHJWV010000398.1 GCA_903643055.1 Burkholderiales bacterium
GCTCGCCCGTAACTTCCTTGGCATGCTCACTATCGTCTGCTTTTATATCGGCTTGGCTTAATTGTTAACACGACCTAAGCCGATCAAAGCTCAGGCTTGAAATCATTCGGCACTCAACGCTACCGGTTCGAACCTTGAGGCTTCGGCAATGGCAGGGCCAGCCACAGCACGGCCACGAGCGCCAGCACCGGGACGTTCTTGACCAGCGGGCCGCAATGGTCGAGCGTCAGCTCCGGCATGCGGATCGCAGCCGTCACGCCATAACCGACCACTGCAGTGCATTGCAGCGCATAGACCCAGGGCCTGCGGCAGGCCAGGGTCAAGACGCCCAGCGCCAGGTTCAGCGTGCATGACAAGCCCATCACGATGCCTGCCCAAGGCCCTTCAAAACCACAGCGGGCGAGCAGGGTCATCACGCCCGACACCTGCGGCAGGGCCAGCGTGATCAGCGCGGTATAGATCCACATGAAAGCCAGCGCCGCCCTCATTGCCGCGGCAACGGCCGGGCTGATCTGCACCCGCAGATCGATAAGCGGCTCGGGCGCGGTGATCGAGAGCCCGCGCGCCATCGGTGTCGGCATGCGACCGAGCAGCCGCGCAGTGTCGTTGGGCTCGGGCAAGCGGCCCTCATCGAGCAGCGCAATCGTGTCGCGGCACAGCACCGATTGCGGCAAGGCTTCGGCCGCCCAGGCGGTGGCGTGCATCAGCCCCTTCGGCAAGGGCAACCACAAAGGCGCCGGCAAGCCGAGTGCCGCACGGTAGTGCGCCAGCATCTCGCGGTAGCTCAGCGCCTGCGGGCCGCCCAGCTCGTGCACGTCGCACAACGGGCCGGCTTGCTCCAGCAGGCGCACGACGACCTCGGCCAACTCATAGACATGGATCGGCTGCACGGCCTGCCTGCCCCGCCCCGGCAAACCGATCACCGGCAGGCTGGCCAGCGTCGCGAACAAGGCCGCGCTCTGGCTGCCCGGCCCATACACCAACGAAGGCCGCAGCACCGCCCATTCGACCGGCAGCGAAGCCAGAGTTTCATCGGCCATCTGCTTGGTCTTCAGATAAGGCATCGGCAAACCTGCCTGCAGGCGCTGCCCGTTGCGGCCCCTCGTACTTGTTCGGTTAACTACCTCACCGCCAGCCTCCCCGGCACCGCCGCCAACGCCGAGCGCCGAGATCTGCAGCACCCGCTTCACACCGGCCTGCACCGCGCCGTGGAACATCTCGATCGGCCCCTGCGCGTGGATGCGCTCGAAGCTTTGCCCACGCGAAGGCATCAGGATGCCGATGCAATTGACAAGCGCTTCGATGCGGCGCTCGCTCAGCCGCTGTGCCCAGGCTTGTGGCGTGGTGGGCTCCGAGAAATCAATCCGCAACGACGCCGCGCTGTCTTCGAGCGCCCTCGCCCCTTCGATCACCTGATGGCCGCGCGAGCGCAGCGCATTCGCCACCGCACGGCCCACGCAGCCGGTGGCACCCGCCACGAGAACTCTCATGATGTGCTCCTGATGGCCACGGGCCGCGGCATCGAGGCAGGGCTTGAGGCAAGCGTCGATCTCGACCGCACGCGATGCACGGCCTGCGAATGCGCATGCAGCGCTTGCAGTTCCGCCCGCGGTGGCAGCGACGCCGGCAATGTCGGATTCCACACGCACCCCAGGCGTTGCAAGACTTGCAGCACCCACCAGCCGGGATCGGCTTGGCCGGGGTACAGGCCTAACTTCGCCGAGCCAGGGAAGGCATGGTGGTTGTTGTGCCAGCCCTCGCCAAAGGTGATAAGCCCGCAGCCGCGCACGTTGTAGCCCTGCACGCCGGCACCTGCCACATGCCAGCTGCGCGGCCCGCTGCGGTGGGCGAAGTGGCCGACCATCCAATGCCCCGTCAGGCTCACCGCGACCCGCAGGCACCCGCCCCACAGCACCCAGCCCACGCCGCCCAGTGCGCCGAGCCCGATCGCCCACGGCAGTTGCTGCAGCATCCAGTGGCGCTCGATGGCCATCAGCACACGGTCTTCGCTCACCGTGCGCGGCAGCTCGAAGCGCGGCGGCCGCGACAGCACCAGATCGCAGTGCAGCTGCCAGCCGAAGTCGACCCAAAACGACTGGCGGTGCGCGAAGTAGTCATGGCACTGCGGCTGGCGCTGCGCCCAGTCGCGCAGATCGTGGGTGCGCATCATCCCCACCGGGCCGGCCATGCCAACCAGCGTGCCGAGGTAGACAAAGAGCCGCTCCATCCACCGCGAGCAGCCGTAGCTGCGGTGGATCAGCCGACGGTGCATGCCCAGCGAATGGCCGAGGCACAGCGTGATCGCGCTGCTCAACAGAAACACCGCCAGCGCGCTCCAGCTGGCATAAGCCACCAGGCCGACCACGCCGCCCAGCGCCATCACCGACCACCACAGTGATTTGACCGGCGCCCATTGCACCCGCCCATGAACGGCGCTGCAGCCCGGGGCTGCGACGATGGTCGGCACGTCATTGCGCATGATCAGCTCCTGGCGGGGTGGTCGGCGCGAATCGGGCTGGGGCTTGCGACCGCAGCGCCGTGAGCCGGATGAGCCGAAGCGGCGAGATCACACGCCCCGTTCGTGCAGGCCTGCATGCGGCGCAAGGTGCGGGCGGCCCGCGCCTTGCGCA
>CAHJWV010000399.1 GCA_903643055.1 Burkholderiales bacterium
AGGAATGAAGGCGGTAAGGCGTGATGTCGAAAAGACAGGCAGGGCTCCGCCTGGGCTGATGCCTGGGTCATGAAAAAGGAAAGGGAAAAGGAGAAGTGAGGAACGCGCTGCGTCAGCTCACGTCAGCCCGGACAGGGCTAAGGGATGTAGCCGGCGCGGGCCGCGAGCTTGATGGCCAGCAGGACGATCAAGGCGACCACGAGGGCGACGAGCAAGCCTTGACCGAAGCCGGGTGGCAGGCCCTTGGGTGCGGGCGTTGGTGCGGTGAGTCGGTCCATGTCGAACGGCACGTGCTCGGTCTTCGGCGGTGTCTGCGTGGTGTCGACATCACGCGCGCCATCGTTCTGGAGGAGGGGATTCAAAGGGCACCTCCGTTCAGGCTAGCGTCCACGCGGCGCTTCACATCGGTGTGTGTGGGGCTGGGAGCGATGTAAGGCATGCAGCCATACGGGTAGGTGGGCTGGTCGGCATCGGCATCAGCGCCGTGTTGGACCTGCGGCATGCGCTGTCGCAGCGGCCGTTCGCGTTGGCGCATCTCGTCATCGCGAACTTTGCGGGCCGCAGCAGCATCCAGCTGAACCATCTCTTGGGCTGAAAAGGGGCTCATGGCTGTGGCTCCGAAGCGAAGAGGGCTCCATTGACGGCTTGGCGTGTAGCCATGGCGCGTTGCCAGATGGGTAGCGAGTGGAACTTCTGCAGTGCTTGCTCGGACAGCTCTTCTGCATGTGCTTCCAGGTCTTCGCAGTGTTCATCGACGTAGCGCTTGGATAACTTCAATGCTGAGTGAAGCTTTGGTGCGGCTGCTATCACGCGCGCCACATGCTCATCATCGAGTTCGATGGCGCGGTGCTGCGGACTCGTCGGCTCACCGATAACGACAACAAAGTGGCCATCTTGAGTGCGACGAAAGTCCAAATGGATGGGCAAGTCGTCGGGGGCAAATTGCGGGGGTTGATCTTTCACGTGCTTTCTCCCAAAGCCGCTCATTGCGGCGTGAGAAAAATATAAGCTAAATGCTTTCTTTAAGCAAGCAAAATGCTTTTGTCAGAAAAAAATTTATTGCATGTGTCCCGACAACTTTTTGCTATCCCTCCAACCGTCTATGACGTTTGCGCTACACGATACCGCTGGCGCCCTTCGCAGGGCATATGCGGTGATTGGTCTGGTAAGCGGGTGAATATGGCTGGCGCTCGGCACGGAGCGAACCTTTGTCACGATGTCGTGAGCATGGGGGCGCCATGATTTGAATGTTTGAATGCCCGCAGGCATTTCGTATATCTGGCTAGCTTTATAGGCTTTTGCTGCGGCTTCCGCTCACGGTCGGGCGCGCGCCGAACAGGCCAATTTGGGTGGAGACGCGACGGCGTTCGTGGGGTGACATTCGTCTGTCAAGCGTCACTTGGCGATCAAGGCGCCCGACAGGCACCTGCAAGAAGATTTCAAGTGAGCGAGCGAGGCTTTCACAAATAAACGTGTCGCCATCGAGTACGCGCTGCCAAGCCTGCGTAAGGCCACCAATTTTTTTGCTTAGTTGAGCTGCGTCTAATTTGTTGCGAATGACCTCTGCTGAGAAGTTAATTCGCCGAACTTCAAACAACCAATTCAATTCTTCGTCTTCAGGCTGCGCCTCTCGCCCCCTGCTGCGCTAGCCGACCTTTTCGGTTTTAGATTTGTATCCACCGCATACGCGGGCTCTTGGGCTGGCGCCGTTTCGACCTCTGCGGCCGCAACTATTGGTTGCAAACCATTACGGTGATTGTACCAATTGACCAGCGCTTCAAGGTTCTCAGCTTCTTGGATTGGCGATAGGTGTAACGCAACGCTGGTTGAAGCCGGGTCGCTAATGCCTTTGGATCTGACCTCGAGCGACGCAGTGAAATAACTCTGGACCAAAGGTGCATAAGCTATCTGGTCTGGGTCCGCTGCCCAGAGTTGAAGCAATGTTCCCAATGCAACTCGTTTCGCATGCGGTACCGATCTAAGCATCGAGCCCAGTTCATTGATAAGGGCAGACAGATTCGACGGTGATGGTGCCGGGCTGTTTTTCGAATCGATGGCAGCTGACGGAGAGTGCTCAATATCCATCCAGCCCACGGGCTTGCCGCAAGCCTTTTCAAGTCGCCGTGCCATTGCGGCGCCCATCTGGCGAGGCCGACCATTCGTATCCGGCGTCTCGCGCCGAATCTGCCCTAGATAGACCCCTGTTGTCGCGGCGGCCGCCGCCAAAGCCTCGAGGGTTTTTAGTTCTGATACGAGTCGCTCGAGGTTTTCCCGGCGTATGTCATGGATGAGCTTCACGATCCGATTACAAGCGCAGCGCTTGTTTTAAACAACGAGCAATTTGCTTGACTATAGAAAGCATTTTGCTTATTCTGCTTGTATGGAACTTTCTTCATACGTACTTGCAGTTAGAGGGCGCCAAAAAGAAGTCGCGGAAGCGATTGGCGCGCAACCTCAGTTGGTCGGCCAGTGGGCATTGAAAGTGCGCCAAGTGCCAGATGCGCGATGTCCAGCCATTGAAATGGCAACGGCAGGCGCCGTTACCTGTGAAGACATGCGGCCCGATTTGACTTGGCGGCGCATTCGCGATGAAGGGTGGCCTTGGCACACAGAGGGCAAGCCGCTCCTGGATGTTTTTAAAGAGCCGCAGCGTTGACTGCCTTGTCCGTCAAGGCATACCTGCGATTCAAAGCACAACACCCTGCGAAATGAGCGCCATCAGCCTCCTGAGCATGACGCGCACCTGCAGCAACGCTTCGCGCTCCAGCTTCGCCCGCTCCCTCGCAGCCAACCGCCGATCAGCCGCCATCACCGCACCTCGTCATCTCCTTGCTGCGCCCACATCCTTCGCCCTGAGTGAGGGTGCCTCCGATCTCAGCGGCGGCCGGGGCAGGGCGCAGCAAAGAGGCGATTCGGTTCGTCTTGTTCATGCATCTACTTTTGCCCCTCGCCAACGGGGTACGCAACGGGGGATGCGATTTGTTTTTTCAATCCTTCTTCCGATCGAGGCACCGATGGAGCAACGTCAACTTCCCCTGCTTGCGCGACTGAACGCCCCTTCCGTCGCACCCACTCACTACGTGCAGCTGTGCCGCAGCTACCGCGATGCCGTGCGCATGTGCTGGTCGCTGCGCCGCGTACACCACATGACCCTGCGCCACCTGGCCATCGAGGCCATGCTGCGCCCGCAGCTTGTCAGCGACTACCTCCACGTCGATGACACCCCGCAGCGCCGCGACCTGCCGGCTGAACAGATCGCCGCCTTCGAGTCGGTCGCGGGCAACACGCTGATCACGCAATGGGTCGCCGCGCAACAAGCACTGACCGTGCTCGAAGAAATGCAGGCCAGCCGCCTGGCCGCCTGAAACCCCCGATTTCTGTCGCAAGACCAATCCGCGTTAGTAGAGAGTTAGTCAAATTCCGATGCTGAACCCAGCGCAAGGCGAGATGTTCAAAGACGCGGGC
>CAHJWV010000400.1 GCA_903643055.1 Burkholderiales bacterium
TTCCGATCTCGCATTCTGGGCGACGTCATGCTCGATCAGTTCGAATGCGGCTTTGCCTTCCTGCTCGCGAATCACGTCGCCCAGAATGCGGCCTAACAGCCGGATGTCTTCGACCAGGGGACGGTTCTTGTCGTCAAGGGGCGTGGCGCGGCGCATGTTCTTCCTCGGGCTGAAAGGGTGTAACTTCGTTACAGGCCGCAAATGGTACCGGGTTCCAGGCGATGTGTTGGCTTGGCCTGCTAGGATTTACCGATGTCTGAACAAGTTGCACCTTCCCTGTGGATCGCCACGCGTGAGAGCCGGCTCGCTGTCTGGCAGGCTGAGCATGTACGCGAACTGCTTCAGCGGCGTTTGAGCGTGAATGTCGGCTTGCTCGGCATGACCACCCGAGGTGATCAGATCCTCGACCGAACCTTGTCGAAAGTCGGTGGCAAGGGTTTGTTCGTCAAGGAACTCGAGACGGCGCTCGCTGAAGGCCGGGCCCATCTGGCGGTGCATTCGTTGAAGGATGTGCCGATGGATCTGCCCAGCGGCTTCGAGCTTGCGGCCGTGCTGGAGCGTGAAGACCCGCGTGATGCGCTGGTGTCGAACCATTTCGCGTCGCTCGATGAATTGCCGCAGGGCGCGCGCGTCGGCACCTCGAGCTTGCGCCGCGTTGTGCTGCTGCGTGCCTTGCGGCCTGATCTGCAGATCGAGCCCCTGCGTGGCAACCTCGACACGCGGCTGCGCAAGCTCGACGACGGAGCTTATGACGCGATCGTGCTGGCCGCGGCCGGCTTGAAGCGCCTGGGTCTGGCATCGCGAATCCGAATGGCGTTCTCGGTCGAGCAGATGATTCCGGCCGCAGGGCAGGGCGCGCTGGGCATCGAAGTGTTGACCGATGCGGGCGTGTTGCGTGCGCAGTTGGCCGAGCTGATTCATCGTCCGAGCTGGCTTGCAGTTCACGCGGAGCGGGCGGTGTCGCGTGCGCTCGGCGGCAGCTGCAGCATGCCGCTGGCGGCACACGCGGTGTGGCACGCCGATGTGTTGCATCTGACTGCGGCGCTGGGTGAGCCCGAAGCTACCGGCCGGCCCTTGCTGCATGTCGTGGTGCATGCAGCAGTCACCGATGAAGACGAGGCACGGGCTTTGGGCAGCCAGGCCGCCGATCAGTTGCGTCAGCAAGGCGCTGGCGCTTATCTGGCCGCCTTGTGACGCAGCGATCCCTGAGGCCGATGGCGTGCGGGTTCTGATCACTCGGCCCGCACAGCAGGCCCATGAGTGGGTGCAGCATTTGCGCGCCGCCGGCCTCGATGCACACGCCTTGCCCTTGATCGACATCGTGCCCGTGCCTGACGCCACGCAGGTGCATGCGGCCTGGAGCCGCCTTGCCTCGCAGGGCATGCTGCTGTTCGTGAGCCCGAATGCCGCCGCGTGTTTTTTCGCGCTGCGCCCGGCCGCCGCTGAATGGCCTGGCGGCCTGTTGGCCGCATCACCGGGGCCGGGCACGACCCAGGTGCTGCGAGATCTCGGCGTGACGCAGATCGTCGAGCCCGCCGAAGATGCGGCCCAGTTCGATTCCGAATCACTTTGGCAGCAATTGGCCGGGCGTGACTGGGCAGGGCGCCCTGTGATGGTGATTCGCGGCACCCGCGGGCGCGATTGGCTGGCCGATCGCCTGCGTGAAAGCGGCGCGCTGCTGAGCTTCATTGCAGCCTACCAACGTGCTGTACCGGTGTTGTCTGATGCCGAGAAGGCGCTGCTGAATCAGGCGCTTGAACGGCCCAGAGCGCATTTGTGGTTCTTCAGCAGCTCCGAGGCCATCGACCATCTTGGCACCCTGGCGCCGGGGGCCGATTGGTCGCAGGCGCGGGTGTTGGCCACCCATCCTCGCATCGCCGAACGCGCGCAGCGCCTGGGTGCGATGGATGTGGCGCAAGTCCGCCCGGCCCGTGAGGCGGTGGTGGCGTGCATACAATCGATTGCATCGTGACCGAGGCCACTTCCACCCCCATCCCCCCGACCTTGCCCGCACCGTCTGCCGTCCGACGTGCCCGCTGGGTCTGGATTGCCGCCAGCGCATTGACGCTGGCGATTGCCGCGAGCCTGTTGATGGGCTGGTCGGCGCAGCAGCGCGTACGCAAGCTGGAACAAGAGTTGGTCCGGCGCCAGCAAGACAGCCAGACGATCGCTGGCGAAGCGAGGCTGATCGCCAAGCGCTCTGAAGAAAGCTCGCTCGAAAGCGCGGCCAAGGTCGCGCTGCTGGAAGCGCGCTTGGCGGAGGTAACGATCCAGCGGTCGCAACTCGAAGACCTGATCCAGTCGCTGTC
Organism: Burkholderiales bacterium; assembly: GCA_903643055.1. The sequence continues at coordinate 2,310 of CAHJWV010000400.1, forward strand.
TCGTTCACGCGATGAGAATGTGCTGGTCGATATCGATGCCGGCCTGCGCGTGTCTCAACAGCAGGCCGCGATCACCGGCAGCGCCGAGCCTCTGGTGGCTGCGCTCAAACAAGCCGACGAGCGGCTGGCACGTTATGGCCAACCGCGCCTGGACGGTGTCCGGCGCGCCATCGCGCGCGACATCGACCGCGTCAAGGCCGTCGGCGTGGCCGACATTTCGGCATTGACCATCAAGCTTGATGAGGCCATCCGCCTGGTCGACGAATTGCCTTTGCTGGCTCAGCCCGAAACGCGCAAAGAGATCAAGCCAACGCCGGCAGCGGCGCGCGCTACCGCGCGCAGTGCCTCAGGTGTGGCGGTGCATGACGACGCTGACAAGGGATGGGCCTGGTGGAATGTTTTGAGCGATGAATGGAGCGGGGCCGTCGACCGCGTCTGGGGTGAAACGCGGGCGCTGGTGCGCGTGACGCGCATCGATCGCCCCGAAGCGATGTTGCTGGCACCCGAGCAAGCCTTCTTCGTGCGCGAGAACCTGAAGCTGCGTTTGTTGAACGCTCGGCTGGCCTTGCTGAGCCGTCAGTTCGATACGGTGCAATCAGACTTGCAGGTCGCTCACACGACGCTGGAGCGTTACTTCGATCGCAGCTCGCGTCGCAATACCGTTGCGCTCGATCTGCTGCGCCAAGTGACCGCCAGCGCGCGGCAAGTGGGGCTGCCTCGGCCCGAAGACACCTTGGCGGCATTGGCCGCGGTGTCAGCCGGCCGCTGATGTCTCGAACCATGCGCGCGGTTATTTGGTTCATTCTGTTGTTCGTCGTTGCCGTGGTCGCCGCGTCGACCTTTGGCGCCAATGACGGGCTGGTGTCCTTGTACTGGGCAGGTTGGCGCGCCGATGTGTCGATGAACCTGTTCGTGCTGGCCCTGCTCGCGACGTGCTTTGCGCTGGTCACGGTCATCCAGGCGATCAACGGGCTGCTCGGCTTACCTCAGCGGGCGCATGAATGGCGGGTTGCGCGGCGCGACCGCACGGCGCAGGCTTCGCTGCGCGATGCGCTGGCGCAGTATTTCGGCGGGCGCTACAGCCGGGCGCAGAAATCTGCGCAGCGCGCCTTGCTAATTCAGTCCGACACGCCGGACCTGATTCAAGACAATGAATTCACCGTGCTGGGCCATCTGCTCGCAGCCGGCAGCGCACACAAGCTGCAAGACCGCACGCGCCGCGATGAGCAGCTCGCGCGCGCGTTGGAGTTATCGAACAGCAGCCTGTTGGCTCGATCGGCCGAAGAGGGCGCGCGGCTATTGGCTGCGGAATGGGCGCTCGATGATCGTGACGCCGGCCGCGCGCTGGAGTTGCTGGCAACCTTACCTCCGGGCGTGGCCCGTCGCACCCATGCGCTGCGTCTGAAGCTGCAAGCGACGCGCCTGGCGCATCAGCCGCACGAAGCCTTGAAAACGGCGCGCTTGCTGGCCAAGCATCAAGGCTTCTCGAAGGTAGCTGCACAAGGCCTACTGCGCTCGCTGGCATTCGAATCGCTGGACGACGCAAGGGATGCCGATCAGGTTCGGCGCGTCTGGCTGGCGCTGGAAAACGCCGATCGGCGCGATCCGCTGGTGGCTGCACGGGCCGCGTCGCGGCTTGCCAGCTTCGGCGCAACCGGTGAAGCCCGCGGCTGGCTGCGCCCATTCTGGGAGCGCACAGGCGAACTGAATGAAGACGATCGCACGGCCTTGTCTGACAGCTTGGTGGCTTCGGTGTCTGGCCTCGGTGTCGACTGGGTACCGCGTTTGGAAGTGGCCGTGAAGGCCCATCCCAGAGAGCCTGCAGTGGCCCGTGCCGTAGGGACTGCATTGGCTGAACGCGAGCTGTGGGGCAAAGCCCGCGCACTGCTGGAGTCTGCCGCCGCATCCAACAACCTTGCCGTACCTGCGCGCCGCCATGCCTGGCTGTTGTTAGCTCGCATGGCTGAGCAGCAGTCTGACAACGAGCGTGCAGCAACTTGTTATCGATTCGCAGCAGCGCTAGCGGAGATCTAAAACCCGTGCTATACTGCGAGGCTCAGCGGCTGTAGCTCAGTTGGATAGAGTACTTGGCTACGAACCAAGGGGTCGTGGGTTCGAATCCTGCCAGCCGCACCAAAAAAGCTATTGTATTCAAGGACTTAGATGCTAACGCGTCTGAGTCCTTTTTCTTTGTGCGTGACTTTTGCGTGACTTTTTCTCTCCTTCGTTTTTCTGAAGCTAGTTTCGACGGTTGACGACTTGCAGAAGCGTAGTCTGATCTGTCGTTGAGTTGACCGAGTTGGCCAGCTTTATCAAGCGGTCAACTGTAGACGTTGCGTAGTGCTCCGCCATTCCCTCTGTGGTGTGTCCCATGATGGCCGAGCGGTCCTCGCCGGAGACTCCGGCTGCGCGAAGGCGTTGGCCGAACGTGTGCCTTAGATCATGGACCCGCACATCAGTTAAGCCAGCCGCTCTGCGGGCGTTTTGAAAGCCGGTGTTATTCATGGTCTCGATGCGCCGGAATTTCATCTTCGGGTCTTCTTTGATCTTCTTGTGCGAGGTGTATTCGCGCCGATAGACGAAGACGAACTCATCGTGTCGCCAACGTTGCCTCTCCACGACGTCCCAAGCGACATCGTTCAGGACGAGAACATGGACCCGCTTCCCCTTGTATTCGATTGCTGGTACCGCGAATACGCTGCGACCTAGCTCAGGAAGCTTGACCTCCCATTCCCACCGAAGCCCACAAATGTTCTCGTCCCGTGCCCCGGTGTTTACCGCGAAGAGCGCCATGTCTCTCAGGTGCTGAGGCAGGAGCGGGAAGAGGATGTTTTGTTCGGCCCAAGATATGGGACGCGGAGGGCGCCGCGTTTGTGATTCGTCCAGCATCTCAATCAGCGGCGCGGATGTCAGCCAGGGCTTTTTATCCATGCGCCAGACTCGAGCAGCTCGATTCGCCACTGTTCGTGCAACCTCCAGCGACCGATTGATCGTCACCGGCTTTACCTTTCTCACCGGCATGCCGAGGTGATCTCGGCCCGCCAGTCGGTCGGACTTGAATGCCGCGAACGAATCGTTGCACAGCTCTGAAAGAGGGACGTCGCCGACCCAATGATTCAGAAGCGTGACGTGCCCCGCTATTGTTTCCAACGATCGCACATCGCCTCGTTCCTGTAACTCCAAGAGGTATTTCCCAGCCGCTACCCGAAACAACTGGTCAATGCGCCTTCGAAGTTTGAGTTCTTCTTCAGCGTCGATTTGTTCTTGCCGTTGGCGGAGCCATTTTTCAGCGTCGTCTTGAGAGACAAGGCCGAGTCTCTCGTAGATGCGTTGGCCTCGGTAGATCTTGTCGGCCATGCGGCTTCCATCGGTTGCAAGATGGATGCCTTTTGTCCTCGTGTGCATTGTTCTATTTCTCCTTTCTTGTTGCGACCTGGGCGCCCTCGGGCTGCGATGTAGTCGTCGGCCCAGGCGTCCATTTCGTGGCGGTCGTAGGCAATTCCTCGCTCGCCGATCGGGACTTCAGTTAAATGAGGTCGAACCTCAACGTCGAAGCGGTTGCGGTCCATTCCCAGGTAGTCGGGTGCGTGGCGTTGCCGAATGAAGCGCGGCTGGATCACCGTTTACCTCCCATGGCTTTCGGCTTGTCTTGTTGTCATGGCGCTATTGCTACCGACCGCGACAAGCCAAGCTCCGCCGCAGTGGCCGCGCGGATTACCCTCGTGACACGCCGCACAGATCGCGCGGGGCACTGGAGGGCAAGCAGCGGCGACGCTACGCAGATGGACCACCCGTCATCGAGGCACATCGAAAAACGGTGCTCTTCGCGCAGGCCGTCCTCGACGGCGACGAGGTAGATGCGGCCAGGTATCTGTCCGCTGACTTCGGAAATCGCGGGTTCGACCAAACGGATCGCATAGACCTCCACCGGCTTGGCGCCGAAGTGCGGATGCGTGATCGTCTTCACCTCATAGCCGCGCCACGGCAGCTCAATCCGCCGCTCGATAT
>CAHJWV010000401.1 GCA_903643055.1 Burkholderiales bacterium
ATGCGCTACACCGAAGCACGCCTGGCGCCGATCTCGCGGCTGCTGCTCGATGAGCTCGATGAAGGCACGGTCGACTTCATTCCCAACTACGACGGCTCGACCGAAGAGCCGCGCCAATTGCCGGCGCGCCTGCCCTTCGTGCTGCTCAATGGCGCGAGCGGCATTGCGGTGGGCCTGGCGACCGAAGTGCCTTCGCACAACCTGCGTGAAGTGGCGGCGGCAGCGGTCACCTTGATCCGCAACGACAAGGTGTCCGACGACGAACTGGCGACGCTGATCCCCGGCCCCGATTACGCCGGGGGGGGCCAGATCATCAGCAGCGCCGAGGACATTCGCTCGGCTTACCTCACCGGCCGCGGCAGCCTGAAAGTGCGCGCGCGCTGGAAGATCGAAGAGATGGCGCGCGGCCAGTGGCAATTGGTGGTCAACGAACTACCGCCTGGTGCCAGCAGCCAGCGCGTGCTGGAAGAAATCGAAGAGCTGACCAACCCGAAGATCAAGACCGGCAAGAAGACGCTGAGCGCCGAGCAGGTGCAGCTGAAGACCACCTTGCTGTCGGTGCTCGATGCGGTGCGTGACGAGTCGAGCAAAGACGCGCCGGTGCGCCTGGTGTTCGAGCCGAAGACCAGCCGCATCGAGCAAAGCGAGTTGATCAACGCGCTGCTGGCCCATACCAGCCTCGAAAGCTCGGCGCCGATCAACCTGACGATGGTCGGTGCCGATGGCCGGCCGACGCAGAAGAGCCTGCGCCAGATGCTGGTCGAGTGGGTCGAGTTCCGGATGCAGACGGTGCAGCGGCGCACGCGGCATCGCCTGAACAAGGTGCTGGCGCGCATCCACATCCTCGAAGGCCGGCAGCTGGTGCTGCTGAACATCGATGAGGTGATTCGCATCATCCGCGAGGCCGATGAGCCCAAGCCGGCGCTGATCGCTGAGTTCAAGCTCAGCGAGATCCAGGCCGACGACATCCTCGACATCCGCCTGCGCCAACTGGCGCGGCTGGAAGCCATCAAGATCGAGCAGGAACTGAAAGAGCTGCGCACCGAGCAGGCCAAGCTCGAAGACATTCTCGGCAGCCCGTCGTCGCTGAAGCGCACGGTGGTCAAGGAAATCGAGACCGATGCCAAGCAGCATGGCGACGATCGCCGCACGCTGATCCAGGCCGAAAAGCGCTCGGTGGCCGAGATCAAGGTGATCGACGAGCCGGTGACGGTGGTGGTCAGCCTGAAGGGCTGGGTGCGGGCGCTGAAGGGCCACGAGATCGACATCGGCACCTTGGCCTTCAAGGCCGGCGACGGCTTGTATGGCGTGTTTCCGAGCCGCAGCGTCGACACCTTGCTGGTGTTCGGCAGCAATGGCCGCGTCTATTCGACGGCCGTCAGCCAGTTGCCCGGCGGCCGCGGCGATGGCCAGCCGATCACGACGCTGGTCGAGCTGGAAAGCGGCACGCAGCCCTTGCATTACTTCGCGGCCGCGGCCGACACCATGCTGCTGTTGGCCAACACTGGCGGCTACGGCTTGCTGGCGCAAGTGGGCGACATGATCAGCCGGCAAAAGGGCGGCAAGAGCTTCCTGTCGTTGGAAGCATCCGACAAGGTGCTGCCACCCGTGCCGCTGGCCGCGAGCCACACCCAGGTCGCATGCCTGAGCCTGAGCGGGCGGCTGCTGGTGTTCAAGCTGGATGAGCTGAAGCTGCAGCCCAAGGGCGGCCGCGGGCTGACCTTGATGGAGGTAGACGACAAAGACCCGCTGGTTTCGGTGGCCTCGTGCGCCAACGCGATCAAGGTGCTGGGCACCGGCCGCGCCGGCAAGCCGAAGGAAGAAGACCTGAAGGGCGCCGCACTCGCGGTCTACGCTGGCAAGCGGGCGCGCAAGGGCAAGGTGCTCGATGCCGGCATGAAGGCGCAGCGCGTGCTGGCCGTTTAAAAGCCACCGCAGCGATCGGCGCTCCAGCCTGGCCGGGAGGTCGGGGCTGGGCGCCTTCTATCCGACCCCGTGTCTGTCGATGCAACCGGCGCGTCGCCATCGCCGAGCGGCGGGTCTCGCCGTTCGAACTGCTTCTGAAATGCGAGTCGGCGTGGCCGCTCGCAGGCCATGCGATGGCGAAATCCTTTCGCGAACTTATTCCTCGTGATGGTGGGACGGTCGTCGCCGACAAGGCTCGATCGCCGGACGAAATACGCGAGTTCAAAAAACGAGCAAATGCTCATATATTTCAACCGGCGGGCAGGCCTTGCAGGACGCGATTGGCTTGACAGCGGCTTGCCTTGAACTGGTTTTGAAAATCGAACCGCGTGGTCTTTGATCGCGCTGTGCTGTGGATGGAGATGTCATGAAGATTGCAGTTTTTGGGGGCAGCGGCGCGACGGGCCGTTGGGTGATTGAACAGGCCTTGCAGGCCGACCATGAGGTCAGCGCGATGCTCCGCCGGCCCGATGCGTTGACGATCAGCCACCCGCGGCTGAAGACGGTGGTCGGCAGCTTTGCCGAGCCCGATGTGGTTCGAAGCGTGGTGCGCGGCGCCGATGTCGTGGTCAGCACGCTGGGCGCCAATCAGAAGGGGCCGGTGACCATCTGCGCCGATGGCGCACGGGCGATCCTGGCGGCGATGAAGCCGGAGTCAGTGAAGCGCCTGATCGCGCTCAGTGCCTACGGCGCGGGCGATTCGAAAACCCACTCGCTCTCGGCGCGGCTGGTGCGAAAGATCATTGCCAGCAAGATGCACGACAAGGATCAGATGGAAGCCCTGGTCCAGGCTTCGGGCCTCGATTGGACGCTGCTGCGCCCACCGGCGTTGACGAACGGGCCGCGCACCGGCACCTACCGCACCGGCGAAAACTTGCCATTGGGCTTCACCTCACGGATCTCGCGTGCCGACGTGGCCGACTTCATTGTTCGTGAAGCCTCGGCCAGCCACTTTATCCGCCAGGCGGTGATGGTTTCGAAGTGAACAATGCACGCGCTGCGGTTGGCGCCAAACGATGTTTTCGTTCACCCGAGCACCCGAGCACCCGAGCAGACGGCTAACGCGGCTGCGGTGCGGTGTCGATCGGCTGGGTGGCCGCAGGTCGGCATGCGCGTGGCGGGCCGCCTTGGCATCGTCTTGAAGCATTGCCTTGAATCCAGGCCGGCGGGTCAAGCGAGGCCGCGCCGCGCCGGATTCAATGCTTGCGGGCTTGCAGACTGTGCTTGTGCTCGCGGGCCTCGGGCCGCGCAGCACGCTTGCTCGCGGCGGGCTTGGAGTTGTCTCTCGGCTTGCTGACGACCAGCTCCAGCCGGTTCGGCGAGGGCGCTTCGGCGCCGGGAGGCGCCAGCACACCCGAGGGCTGCCAAGCCGGCAACGGCCAGGCCGACAGCGCCATGCTCCACCAGGAGTGCGTGGCACTGAGCATCGCCTCCCAGGTGCTGGCTTGCAGCGCGAAAGCCTGCTCTAGGCTCCAGGGGCTGCGCCACAAGGCCGGGTCATCGACCGCGGGTGGGTCTCCGGGGGCAGGGGCCCATAGCGAGTTCCAGTGCCACATGCTTGCTCCTTGGGAAAAGAGCAGCAAAGCTTACTGCGCAGATGAGCTGAATGCCAGAGGTGATTCGAAGGCAGGGGCTTGGCTGCGCGATGGCTGGACGGCCTGACCCAAACGCTTAGCCCCGGTCGAGATCAATCGTCAGATCCTGAGAACGGTCAGCGCGCCGTCATCAAACCCGAGCGCGCATCGGTCCGGCCGATGCGCTCGTATTCCGAGATCACCTGCGCCCCGAAGAGCAGGAAGGTGGCACCGATCTCGAGGCTCAGCAGCACAACGATGGCCGTCGTCAGCGAACCGTAAACCAAGTTGACCTGCGATAGCGTCGCGAAATACCAGACCAGCACATGGCGGGTGATTTCCCACAGCACGGTCGCAGTCACGCCACCGATCAGCGCATGCCGCCATGACAGCCGGCCGACCGGCATCACCAAATAAATGGAGGTCAGCACCGCGACCTCGCCGGCCACACCGAGCAGGTACAGCAGCAGGCCCGACACGCCGCCGAGCGACCAGCTGTGGCCGAGGAACTCCACATGCTCTTGCCCCAGCACTTGCAAGGTGCCCGATACCAGCGTGACCAGCAGTAGCCCGACACAGAGCGAAAAGATGTAGCAATACGGCAGCAGCGCCGAGACGAAAAAGCGCCGGCGTCTGATCTCGACCCGGTGATGAAAAATCACCGACATCGCGTTCTCCAGCACCGTGAAGGCGAGCGAGCTGAAGAACAGCATCGTGACCAGCACGACCCAGCCGACGATGTCGCGGTGTGCGAGAAAATTGGCCAGCTCGGCGATCACCGGTTTCGATTGACCGGGCACCAGCCATTCGAGGTAGTGGCCGATGGTTTGCAACAACTCGGCCTGATCGATCACATGTGACAACACGACCACGCTGAGGATCAGCAAAGGCACGATCGAGAGCAGCGCGTAATACGCGACCGCACCGGCCAGCAGCAGGCCCTGGTTGGCGCGAAAGTTCTTCAGCGTCTGCCAGGCAAACGCGCTCGGGTGGCGCAGCACATGGGCAATGCGCGGGTTGATTCGCGGGTAGCGGGAAATGGTTGCTGCGCGGCGCGGCGCAGCAGCCCCGCGCAGATCAGCCACCGAAGCGGTCGAGTGGTTTCAGCGCCCATTCATTGCCCGCTTCGCGCTGCAGGGAACGCACGAACTCGTTGATCGTCTCCTGGCCAACGCTGTCATCGAAGCGCTCATGCAACAGTTCATCGGCCATGAACGGACCGCCGTCGGTGAACAGCACATTGCCGTTGCCGTCGTTCGGCATCGCCGTGTTCGGCTCTTCGAAGCGCGTGGCAAACCAGCGCCACATCGCGGTTTTCTGTTCGGTGCTTGTAGCCTCGCGCAGCCAGGCGTCATTGGGCTCGAAGCGGGGCTTGTTTTCGTCGCCGGCTTCGGCTGGCAAGCTCACAAGCTGTCCATCGGTGAGTTGGTCGGTGGCGGTCATGGCAGGGCTCCGTCGATGCGAATCAAGATTGATTCAAGAAGCCGATGCGGGTTGTGGCCCGGGTGGACCGGGCGGCTGGGCCGCGATGCACACCGAGTGCTGCACAGCCCGCATCTGCACACTCGTTTATGCCTGCCTGCATGGCTCTGCGCTGTAGGACAAACTCGACATTGGCTGTCGGCCGGCCCTGCGAGGCGGCTGAGGCCTTGGAGTGCCCGCCCGGTGGAGCGCCGGGCGGGTTCAGCGCTTGCGATCACGAGACCGCCGGCGACGGGTCTACCTGACTGCTTGAGCGTCAGCCCGACGCCGCCAGATCAGCGCCGACGATAGACCTGCCAGCCGGCAAACCCCATCAGCACAAAAAGCGCGAGGCTGTAGAAGTCATAAGGGATGCCGAACAGGCTCACGGCGGCGTCGGCACAACTGGCTCGGGCCAGAAAGACGTCGGGCCACAGGCTGTCGAGCTTCATCGCGATGACGATCTTGTCGGCCACCGTCATCACGCACGATGACGACGCCGCCGC
>CAHJWV010000402.1 GCA_903643055.1 Burkholderiales bacterium
CACCGGTTCGCCTGCTTCGTCTTACCGATCAGGGGCCTCTTGGCGAGCGAGACCTGGACCGCTGCGGTCGGATGACGGCCCGCCAGGCCCACCCGAAACATCGTGAAGCCATCACGCCTTCCGAGCCAACCGCACGCCACGACATGCCGAAGACAAAGCTCGTCTACCTCTGGTCTCTGAGAAATGCGGCCGCCGACAAGGCAGGCCAGCACATCGCCTACAAAAACGGGCAGCGCTACATGAAGTCGCCGCTCGAATACCTGGCCGAGGCGCTGAACACCACGCCGCTGGGCGATCGGTATTCGCTCGAAGCGGTGATCCATGACGACGACGAGGGCTCGCCGCGCGACAAGGCGCAGCTGAAGGAATACAGCTTCACCGCGGACCCCAACAAGCGCTGGTTTTATCCGCAAGACCTGAAGGTGCAGCGGCGGCCCTTGAACGATCTGCTGCAGGCGATCCCGTCGACTTACCGCCGCCTGCCTTTATCGTCGAGCGAACGTGTACCGGGCAAGAGCGCCTTCGAGCGGCGGCTGCATGACACGCTGGTGGGCCTGGGCGCCGAGCTGGTGCTGCTCGATGGCTTGCTGGTCATCCTCGATGAGCTGGTGCGGCCGGGCGCGCCGTTTGCCCGCAAGATCGTCAACATCCATCCGGGCATCACGCGCCTCGAATCGCCTTACGAACGCCGCGGCGCCTATGCCACGCTCGACGCACTGCACGGCGCGCGCGGCAAGAAGGTCGTCGACTGGAAGACCATGGAAGCGCGCGACATCACGCCGATCACGATGACCGGTGCGTCGTTCCACCATGTCGACAACGGCATCGATTCGGGCGAGGTCATCACCGAAGTGCTGGACACATTGATCGCACCCGACGACACCATCCTCGAGCTGCGCTGGAACAACTTCAACCGCAGCCTGTTTCCGGCGCTGTATCACGGCCTGGCGATGATGGCGGGCTTGACTGAAGCCGAGGCGCAGGCCGAAGCGCGCGAGCTCCACGCTGCAAAAAAGGTTTCGCCATGAACCTTTTCTCCTTAGATGCGTGCACCGGCCGCGCGGCTCGGCCTGGCCTGCGTGCCGCGGCGGCGGTGATCGCCGGTGTCCGTGGCTTGTTGGGCTGCTTCGCTTTGGGTCTGCTTGCAAGCCCTGCGCAGGCGCGCACGGTCGAGCTGCCACCAGCGCTGAAAGCCGGGGAGGGCGTTGAGATCCGGCGTACCACCGATGGCATCCCGCACTTGCGCGCAAGCAGTTGGAAAGAGCTGGGCGCGGGCGTGGGCTATGTGCAGGCGCAAGACGCGCTGTGCACGCTGGCCGAAGCCTTCGTCACGTATGAAGGCCGGCGATCGTGGTTCTTTGGCGCCGAGCAGATGCCGGCGCGTGACTCGACCTTGGGCCGGCCGAGCAACCTCGACCTTGATTTCTTCTTTCGTGCCTTTGCCAATCAAGCGATGCTGGCGCAATACCGCGCGCAGCAGCCGGGCGAGCTCAACGAGCTGATCGAAGGTTATGCCGCAGGCTACAACCGGCAACTGGCCGAGCTGCGCGGGGCGCCGGCCTTGGCGGCTCAGCCTGCTTGCGCGAAAGCGGCCTGGCTGCGGCCGATCACTGCCGATGACATCTACCGCCGCTTCTATGCCGCGCAGGTGGCCGCGGGCTATGGGCACCTGATTCCGCAGATCGTCAATGCCCAACCCCCTGCAGCCACGGCGCGGGCTGATGCCGGACCTCCGGCTGACGCTGACAGCCACGCAGGAAGCAAAGCCTTGCAAGCCTTGCTGTCCAAGCGGGTGGGCGAACAAGCCGGTCTGGGCAGCAATGCATTCGCTTTCGGCCGCGAGGCCACGGGCGAAAACGGCAGCGTGTTGTTTGGCAACCCGCACTGGTATTGGGGCGGGCCCGATCGCTTCTATCAAATGCATTTGACTTTGCCCGGCAAGCTCGATGTGGCGGGCGTGAGCTTTCTCGGCATTCCGCTGGTGATGATCGGCTTCAATGCCGATGTGGCCTGGAGCCACACGGTGTCGCAGGCGCGCCGCTTCGGCCTGTTCGATTTGAGCCTGGATGCGGCCGACCCAACCCGCGTGGTGATCGATGGTGAGAGCGAAGCCATGCAATCGCGGCAGGTCAGCGTGGCGCTGCAGCCCGCACCGGCCCGGCACGGCAAGGCGATCGCCGGCGCGGGCCAGGCCCGCTCGCGCACTGTGACCCGCCAGTTTTACAGCACGCGCTTTGGCCCGGTGATCGACCTCGGCAGCCACAACGCGGCCTTCGCCTGGGGGCGCGAACATGCGCTGGCGATGCGCGATGTCAACGCACCGAACTTCCGCGTCTTTCGCAACTACTTTGATTGGAACCAGTCGCACTCGCTTGATGAGTTCATCGCGATCCAGCGCCGTGAAGCTGCGGTGCCCTGGGTCAACACCGTGGCCATCGCGCGCGGTGACGGCCGCGTCTGGTATGGCGATGTCGGCGCGGTGCCGAACGTGCCCGATGCCTTGCGCGCCGAGTGTGCGACCGAGCTGTCAAAAGGCTTTGCGCAGTTCGATCCGCTGACGCCGCTTCTCGATGGCAGCCGCTCCGCCTGTGATTGGCGCATCGATGCGCGTGCGGCGCAGCCGGGGACGTTGCCCGCCGCCGAAATGCCGAGCCTGCTGCGCGAAGACTATGTCGCCAACATGAACGACAGCTACTGGCTGACCAACGCGCATCGGCCGCTGGAAGGCTTTGCCTCCGTGCTCGGTGGTGAACGTCAGCCTTTGTCGCTGCGCGGCCGCCTGGGCCATCAGATGGCCTTGAGCCTGTCCGCTGTCGGCGCTGCATCGGCCGAAGCGCTGAGCCAACTGGTGATGGCCGACACCTTGACGCCGCGTGCGTTTTCGGCCGAATTGTTCAAGGCCGAATTGTTGGATCAGGCTTGCGCGGTGAGCCCGGTCGTATGGCAAGCGCCTGGGCCTGATGGCGCGACCGAGCAAGTGCAGCAGCAAGCAAAGCAACACGCGGGGAAAGCCGGCCCGGCGGCGAAGCCCCGGCCTGCGCGCAAGGTCGACATCGGCCGCGCCTGCGAGGTCTTGCGCCAATGGTCTGGCCGCGCCGATGCCGATGCGCGCGGTGCCTTGTTGTGGGATGCGTTCTGGGCCCAGCTGGAAGCCCTGCCATCGGAGGCGCCCTACAAGGCGGCGTTCTCGGCCGATGTGCCGCTGGACACACCGCGCGGTGCGCCGGCCGATGGCCGGGCCGCACAGGCATTGGCGGCTGCGGTCGTCGCGATGAAAAGCCGCCACATCGCGCTCGATGCGCCGCTGGGCAGCCAACGCTTCGTGCGCAGTGGCGGCGAGCAGGTGCCGCTTTACGGGGGCTGCCATTCGGCCGGCTACTTCACGGTGGCTTGCAATCCGCAAAGCGGTGGCGAAGTGCTGGGCGTCGACTCGCACGCCAACAGCTACCTGCAAGTCGTGCGCTTCGGGTCGCAAGGCGTGGTGGCGCGCACGCTGCTGGCCCATGGGCTGAAAGAAACGGCGGTCGACAACGGCGATGGTGACGCACCGGTGGAGCGTTATGCCCGCAAGGCCTGGCTCGAATTCCCGTTCACCGAAGCCGAGATCGCGCAAGACCCGGGCTATCAGCGCAGCGTGATCCGGCTCGATTCGCAGTGAGATCAAAGCGCGGCAGTCTGCGATCGCATGAAGTGATTTCGCCCGGCCAGCAGCTCCGTGATTTTGATACTCAGCCCCACTAATCGATTCTTCTCGCCCTTAGAACGTGTTCACGATCTCAATCATTTCGCAAACAATAAGCGGACGAGAAGCAGGAAGTACCCCAGCGACACAATCCGCGAACAGTTCGAGAGCATCAAGGTCTTGCTGGAGAGTGCACGCCAAAGGACCAAGCCGAGGACCGTTGACCTGTATGAGGTGTGGTGTGCTGTGGTGTACCTGCTGCGCACGGGTTGCCAATGGAGGTCACTGCACAGCGATGGTCCCAACTGGCGCACCGTGCATTCATACTTTGCCAAATGGAGCCAGCCCGATAAGGAGGGCATCAGCCTGCTGCAGCAGGCTTTAAAAAAATCAGGTTGGCGCGGCCCGAGAGAACATGGGGCGCAACGCCAGCAGTACGCTGTTGATCGTTGACGCACAGAGTGTCAAAAACACGGAGGCCTTGAAGGGCTATGACGCGGGCAAGACGGTCTCGGGCATCAAGCGCAGCGAGTTGCACACCTTCAAAGTCATTCCTCAGCGATGGATCGTTGAGCGCAGCTTTGAATGGCTGGACAAGAACCGGCGACTTTGGAAAAACTGCGAACGCCTGCTCAACACCAGTTTGCAGTTCATCCATCTCGCTTCCTCGCACTCTCCTCAAAGATCGTGAACACGTTCTGAGTTGAAGCACCGCCATTCGCTCTTCAGGGCTTCAAAGCGGCGATTGATTTGGGCGGCGCGACCGGCCAAAAAAAAAGCGCCCCGCAGGGCGCTTTCAGGTTCATCTCAAGGTCGTATCAACGCTTACTCGTCGCGGCCACCGGCCAGGCCCAGCAAAGCCAGCAGCGACTGGAACACGTTGTACAGGCTCAAGTAGACGCTTAACGTGGCAGTGATGTAGTTGGTCTCGTGGCCGTCTTGCACGCGCTTCAGGTCATAAAGGATGAAGGCCGAGAAGATGCCGATCGCGGCCACCGACAAGGTCATCATCAGCGCGCTCGACTGGATGAAGAAATTGGCCAGGCCGGCGACCAGCAGCATGATCGCGCCGATGAAGAGCCACTTGCCCATCGTCGACAGATCGCGCTTGATGACGGTCGACAGCATCGCCATGCCCAGGAAGATCGTGCCGGTGCCGGCGAAGGCGAACATCACCAGGTTCGCGCCATTCGACATGCCCATCACGGTGCCGACCAGGCGCGACAGCATCAGGCCCATGAAGAAGGTGAACGCGAGCAGCACCGGCACGCCGGCCGCCGAGTTCTTGGTCTTCTCGATCGCGAACATCAGGCCGTATGCGCCGACGAAGAACACGATCATGCTGATGCCTGGCGTCATCGCGGCGGCCAGACCGGTGGAGATGCCGATCCAGGCGCCGAGCACCGTGGGCACCATCGACAGCGCCAGCAACCAATAGGTATTGCGAAGCACGCGGTTGCGCTGTTCGGCAGAGACGCCCAAACCGGCGTTCCCACCGTACGCCGACTGAAGGGTTTGCAGGTTGTGGTTCATAAAGTCCTCAATGGTTGATCAATGACAGTCTGACCCGGAAGGATCAGGTTCGAACGGGCTGACCCGAATGGGCAGCCTCGAATCTACGCGGGCTCAAACTTCGCGTAAATTCGATTTTTCGGATAATTGACTTCGATGAAAACGAAGTGTCTGAGCGCAATCAGGTTCGAGATCAGGCGGTTTTCTTTGCCAGCTTCTTGCCGCGGGAGCGGATGTTGAGCGATTCGACGAGCAGTGAGAAAGCCATCGCTGCGTAGATATAGCCCTTCGGCAGATGAATGTCGAATGCTTCGGCGGTCAGCGCCATGCCCACCATCACCAAGAAGGCCAGCGCCAGCACCTTGACGGACGGATGGCGGTCGACGAAATCTCCGATTGGCTTGGCTGCAATCAGCATCAAACCCACCGACGCAATCACGGCGGCGACCATCACGCCCAGCTGGTCGACCATGCCGACCGCGGTGATCACCGAGTCGAGCGAGAAGACGATGTCGATGATGGCGATCTGGCCGATGATGCTCCAGAAAACGCCTTTCTTCGCTGCGGCGCTGGCGTCGGCAGCATCATCGCCGCTGCCACCTTCCACCTCGGTGAAGATCTCGTGCGAAGCCTTGTAGAGCAGGAACAGGCCGCCCAGCAGCAGCACCAGATCACGCCCGCTGATCTCGGTGCCGGCCACGGTGAACAGCGTGGCGGTCAGGCCCATGACCCAGCTCAGCGAAAACAACAGCATCAAGCGCGTCAACATCGCCAGGCCCAGGCCGAGCTTGCGGGCTTGGTCGCGTTGCTCGGCCGGCAGGCGGCCGACGAGGATCGAGATGAAGATGATGTTGTCCACGCCGAGCACGATCTCGAGCGCGGTCAACATTCCGAAGGCAATCCAAATTTGCGGGTCGAGCAGCAGTTCCATGGTAAATCCGGTTGGCGACTGAGGGGTCTCAGTGCAGCAGTGGCTGAAGCGGGTCGGCGCAGGGAGGCCGCTTCGTTTGACAGCCACCAATGTAGGCTTGGCCATTCATCGCGTAAATTCGAACTTCTGTTGAAAATGCTTCGAGAAAACCGAAAGGTTGCAGCGGGGCCGCCTTCCTGGAAACGACATGAACTTCAAGCACCTCCACTATTTTTGGGCCACCGCGAAGGCAGGGGGCATCATGCGCGCCGGCGAGCAGTTGCACATCACGCCGCAGACGCTGTCGGGCCAGATCAAGCTGCTGGAAGAGCGTTTGGGCTGCAGCCTGTTCCGCAAGAACGGGCGCCGCCTGGAGCTGACCGACGAAGGCCGGGTGGCGCTCGGTTATGCCGATCAGATCTTTGCGCTCAGTGCTGAAATGGAAGCTGCGATTGGCCATACCCGCGAAGGCGAGCGTGTGTTGGACTTCCGCGTCGGTATCGCCGATTCGGTGCCGAAATCCATCGCTTACCGATTGCTGGAGCCGGCGATGGAGATTGCCCAGACGGTGCGCCTGATCTGCCATGAAGGCAAGTTCCAGGATTTGCTGGCCCAGCTGGCGGTGCAGCGGCTTGATCTGGTGATTGCCGATGAAGCGATGAGCAAGCAGTTGAGCGTCAAGGCGTTCAACCATGCGCTGGGCACCACGGCGATGAGTTTTTTTGCTGCGCCTGCGTTGAAGCGAAGCCTGAAGGGCAGCTTTCCCGACAATTTGCGCGGTGCGCCGATGCTGATTCAGGGGGCGTCGTCGGCGATGCGGCAGCGCCTGGAGATGTGGCTGACCAAACACCAGATCCAGGTGCGCGCCATTGGCGAATTCGACGATGCGGCCTTGCTGAAGGCCTTCGGGCGCGAAGGGCGGGGCGTCTTCATGTCGCCGACCGTGCTGGAGGACGAAACCTGTGAGCAATACGGCGTCAAGGTGTTGGGGCGCAGCACCGAGCTGGTCGAAGAGTTCTATGCGGTATCGGTCGAGCGGCGCATTACCCATCCCTGCGTCGCGGTGATCACCCATGCGGCGCGAGATCGATTGTTCACTGCATGACGGGATGCACCACGATCGCTGTGCGCATCAATGAGCGCGTTGACCGGTATATCGACTGGGCCGTCAACGGTACCGCCTTGACCACAGCATGCGGTGACGACCCGGTCAGCCTCGCTCGGCGACGAATGGATGTTCGACTTCGTACTGGCCTGCCGTTTCTTTGACGATGCGCACGACGATCGGCAACATGTCGTCCGGCCCGACCCAGGTCGACCCGCCCCGCGCGGCGCCTTGCGTATCGGCCGGAATGGCGACCACCCGTGTACCGGAGCGGAAGCTCGGGTCGGATTCGAGGCGACGGTTCAATTCATTGACGTATTCGGTATTGGTCAAGCGTGTCATGGTGCTTCCTTTCGGTGTCGCCTTGTCGAGGGCGCGGCTTTTTTGGTTGTTCTCGGTTGCATGTCGGGATGTGCTTTGGGTGGGCGGCATCGGTGCCACGCGGCCCGCGCAATCAAACCCGATCTGCCTCAACGCACGCTGCGTTCCTTTTCATGCCCGCTCGTGGTCTGCGCGTCCAGTCCGCGGTCGGGTGACTCGAACACTTGTTCAGCTCCTTCGACCTGCGTCGGCTCGTCGATCAACTCTTCGATCACGAAGCGGCCATAGTGCTGGGCTCGTTCGGCGTGGTGCTCTCGGGCGATGTCTGCCACCTGCCGCGCCAGGGCGTTCTTCGGCGCATTGACGATCAAAAAGCTGTAGCCTCGTTCAGCCAGAGCGCCGTGAGCGCGGGCGAGGTTGACTTCCTGCCCCAGGTTGGCGATCGGGCTGGCTTGCGCCAGATCGATTTCGACGCGTGCCTTGATTTCTTCCGGCGTGCACACCGTGATGTCTTCTGGCTGCAGACCCAGGCCGGCGATTTCAGCTGCCGCGGCATCGGCGTCAGATGCCGACGGAAAGGAGATAACCACATGGCCGACCGGCGAAAAGACGCCGAGGGTCCGGGGCGGATCATTGGGGTTCATGGCGTGCTCCGTCGGGTAGGTGGGTCGGGTAGGGTGGAAATGAAAGATCGCAAAAAGAGGGCTTGGCCTGTCGGTGGCCCTCAGGCTCTGACCGTCAAGCACTGGCCGGGCCGTTGTGCTCTTTGGCGGGCTCGCCCGGCGGCGCCGGCAGCACCGGGCCTTGATCGGGTTCGACCGGCAGCGAGTCGGGCTGTTCCTTGTCTTCTTGATGGGGCATGCCCGGCAGCGTGACCATGTCGCTCTCCTTGATGATTCGCTTTGCTGGATGACGCATGGTCTGGCAGGCGCGCGGCGATGTCTCCCGGACCGCAGCGCAAGTTGGTGTCGGCCGAGACCTACAGCGCCTGGCGGTTCGGTGCGGCTCATTGCCTTTCAGCGCATGACCACGACCGCAGCAAGCTGATGTGACGTGATGCGATGTGATGCGACGGAAATCGCGTATGCAAAGAAAAGAAAACGTGGCCCGCCTGGCGTTGAATGCGCTGCACGCGCCCGCACTTAAAGCTTCTGACCACCGTCATCGGACCCTGTATGGCCTTTCTGCCCCTCGTCGTTTTTTCTGCGTTGCTGAACGGTTATCTGGGCTGGCGCTTGATTCCGGATTTGCCGGGCGACCCCATCTACGCCTGGCTCGTCGGCGGCTTGCTGGCGTTTTCGGCCGGGCTGATGCCGATGGGCCTGCTGTCGAGCCGCGTGAAACGTCAGCCCCTGTCGGATGTGTTGGCCTGGGCCGGCTTGCTGGCCATGGGTTTGTTTTCATCGCTGTTCGTGTTGACGCTGGCGCGCGATGCCCTGCTGATCGGGGCTTCGCTGCTGCGATGGGTGCAGCCAAGCCACGGCGGCGACGGTGCGAGCCTGGCCGCATGGAGCGCGGCGGCGGTGCTGGCCTTGGGCGGCGTCGTCACGATCTGGGGTTTCTTCAACGCGCGGCGGCGGGCGGCGATCGTGCCGGTCGATGTGCCGATTCGCGGCCTGCCGGAAGGTTTGAACGGATTCACGATCGCGCAAATCAGCGACATCCACGTCGGCCCGACCATCAAGCACGACTATCTGCAGGCCATCGTCACCGCCGTCAACGGCCTGCGTGCCGACATGGTGGCCGTGACCGGTGATCTGGTCGATGGCAGCGTGCAGGACTTGTCGGCGCATGTGGCGCCGCTGGCCAGGCTGTCGTCGCGCCACGGCACCTTCTTCGTCACCGGCAACCACGAGTACTACTCGGGTGCCCATGCCTGGGTCCATGAGCTGGAGCGGCTGGGGCTGCGGGTGTTGATGAACGAACACGAAGTGCTGCGGCATGGCACGGCGTCGCTGGTGATTGCCGGCGTGGCCGACTACAGCGCCCATCATTTCGACCCTGCACATCGCAGCGATCCGCAGGCAGCGATCGCTGGCGCACCCGACCATGCGCCGGTGCGCGTGTTGCTCGCGCACCAGCCGCGCAGCGCGGAGGCGGCCGAGAAGGCGGGCTTCCAGCTGCAGCTGTCCGGCCACACCCATGGCGGGCAGTTTTTCCCGTGGAACTTGTTCGTGCCCTTGCAGCAGCCGTTCACTGCCGGGCTGCATCGCCTGAAGAATCTGTGGGTCTATACCAGCCGTGGCACGGGTTATTGGGGCCCGCCGAAGCGTTTCGGTGCGCCCTCGGAAATCACGCACCTGCGCCTGGTGGCGGCGCCGGCCTGAGCGGGTATTGCTAACGCGCAGGGCCAGCGGTGCAAGTAAGGTGGCCGAGCAACGGGCCCGAGCAATGTGCTGGGGCAAGATAAGCTCAGCCCATGAACCCTTGCTTTTCACCGACCCGGTTGCGCGCGCGCATGCCTGTCAGATGGCCTTTCAATTTGCCGTTCGGGTCGCGCCAAACCGCCCAGCCCCACGCGGTTTCAAGGCTAACGACATCATGGCGCGCCACCTCCTGCCGGCTCGGCCTGGCGCTGCTGTGGATCACCGGGGCCGTGCAGGCTGCGCCCGCCTTTGAAGACAGCCTGGCCCAGCGCACGCAAGCCTGCGTGGGCTGCCACGGCCGCGAAGGGCGGGCGGCACCGGAAGGCTATTACCCGCGCATTGCCGGCAAGCCGGCCGGCTATCTCTACAACCAGCTGTTGAATTTTCGCGATGGCCGACGCCACTACGAATTGATGACACAGTTGCTGGACACGCTGACCGACGATTACCTGCGCGAGATCGCGCAGCACTTTGCCTCGCTGGCCTTGCCTTATCCGCCGCCGCAGGCGCCCACCGCCGATGCTGCGACCTTGGAGCAAGGGCGGGCGCTGGTGATGCAGGGCGACGCGACGCGACGCATTCCGGCTTGCGTGCAGTGCCATGGCAAGGCCTTGACCGGCGTCGCCCCGGCGATCCCGGGGCTGCTGGGCTTGCCGCGCGATTACGTCAACGGCCAGATCGGCGCCTGGCAGCGCGATCGCCGCCGTGCGCAGTCGCCCGATTGCATGGCCGATGTGGCCAAGGCGCTGACGCCCGCCGACGTCAATGCGCTGTCGCAGTGGCTGGCTGCGCAGCCGGTGCCCGAGCATGGCAAGCCGGCCGACTCCCGTGCGGAGCCCTTGCCAGTGCGCTGCGGTGCAAGCGGGCCTTCGGCGCCGCTCGACGGGGGCGCGCGATGAAGCGCAAGCTGCAGTTGCTGGCCTGGGCGCTGACCGGCGTCGCACTGATCGGCGTGATCGTCGCGGCTTTGAATTTCCGCGACGAAGAAGACACCGCCATCCAGAACGCTGCACTGCCGGCCCCCTTTGTGCCGATGCCCGGGCAGG
>CAHJWV010000403.1 GCA_903643055.1 Burkholderiales bacterium
GCCGATGCTGTAGGTCGGGATGCGCAGCATCTGCGGCGAAAACAGCGGATCGGGTCGGCGCCCCGCGTGCAGCCAATAGGCAACCAGGCTGGCCAGGCCGAACACCATCAGCACCAGCACGCCGGCGCGTCCCAGGCCGAGCCCGGAAACGCCGTCGAGCGCCAGCGACACCGCCACCATGCCGAAAGCCAGCAGCGCATAGCCCACACCGTCGAAGCGGTGCAGCAACGCCGCCCGCAATTCGGGCATGACCTTCAACGTCGCAATGCAGCCGGCCAAACCGACCGGCACGTTGATCAGGAAGATCCAGTGCCATGACGCGTACTGCACCAGCCAGCCACCCAGCGTGGGACCGAGCAGCGGACCGATCAGACCCGGGATCGCGACGAAGCTCATGGCCTGCACGAACTCGCTGCGCGGCACCGTGCGCAGCAGCGCCAGGCGGCCGACCGGCAACAGCAGCGCGCCGCCCGCGCCCTGCAGCACGCGCGCCGCCACCAATGGCCCGAGACCGCGCGACGCGGCGCAGGCGATCGAGCCGGCCACGAACAGCACGATCGCCGAGAAGAACACGCGCCGCGCGCCGAAGCGGTCGGCGATCCAGCCCGACGCCGGAATCAGCATCGCCATCGTGAGCGCATAAGACACGATGACCGACTGCACCCGGAGCGGACTTTCGCCCAGGCTCGCGGCCATCGCCGGCAGCGCCGTGTTGATGATGGTCGCGTCCAGCGTCTGCATGAAGAAGCCGACGGCGACCAGCCACAGCAGGCTCTTGCGGGTGGTGAGTTCGGTGGCGGGCATGACCGCTACGGTCGCGAAGAGAAAGAGAAAAAATTCAGGCAACAAAAAACCGCCCGAAGGCGGCTTTTTGGCGAAGCGCGAGGCAGCGCAAGATGGATCAGGCCGAGAAGCTCGAGCCGCAACCGCAGGTGCTGGTGGCGTTCGGGTTCTTGATGACGAACTGGGCGCCCTGAAGGTCTTCCTTGTAGTCGATCTCGGCGCCAACCAGGTACTGGTAGCTCATCGCATCGATCAACAACGACACACCGTTCTTCGTCATCGTGGTGTCGTCTTCGTTGGTGATCTCGTCGAAAGTGAACCCGTACTGGAAGCCCGAGCACCCGCCGCCCTGGACGAACACGCGCAGTTTCAGGTCCGGGTTGCCTTCTTCGGCAATCAGGTCGGCCACCTTGGCTGCCGCGCTGTCCGTGAAGACGATCGGTGCGGGCATTTCGGTGTTGATTTGTTCGGCAACAGCGCTCATGGGAAAACTCCGTTAGCGGCCGAAGAATCGGCCAAGCAATGGGGCATGCTACTGCAATCAACAAAAAACCGCCCGAAGGCGGCTTTTGTCGGTACAGGCAGTAAGCCCAAAACGCCGTTCAACGTTTCGAGAATTGCTTGCGACGGCGGGCAGAATGCAAACCGACCTTCTTGCGCTCGACTTCCCGCGCGTCGCGCGTCACGAAGCCGGCTTGGCTCAACACGGGCTTGAGGCTCGCGTCGTAGTCCATCAGCGCACGGGTGATGCCGTGGCGCGCAGCGCCGGCCTGGCCCGATTCACCGCCACCGGCGACGTTGATCATGATGTCGAACGTTTCGACATGGTTCGTCAGAAACAGCGGCTGCTTCGCGATCATGATCGACGTCTCGCGGCCGAAATAGGCCTGGATGTCCTTGCCATTGACCGTGATCTTGCCGGTGCCTTTTTTCAGAAACACACGGGCGACGCTCGATTTGCGACGGCCGGTGCCATTGTTCCATTCACCGATCATTTGGCGGCCTCCCGTTGGGCGTTCGTTGAGATGCCTGCGATTTCCAGAACCTTCGGCTGCTGGGCGGTGTGCGGATGCTCCGCGCCCCCGTAGACCTTGAGCTTCTTGATCATCGCGTAGCCGAGCGGACCCTTGGGCAGCATGCCCTTGACGGCCTTTTCCAGCGCGCGGCCCGGATGCTTGGATTGCATGTCGCGGAAATTCGTCGCCGAGATGCCGCCCGGGTAGCCCGAATGGCGGTAGTACACCTTGTCGATCGGCTTGGCGCCGGTGACACGCAACTGGGCTGCGTTGATGATGACGATGAAGTCACCGGTGTCGACGTGAGGCGTGTAAATGGCCTTGTGTTTGCCGCGCAAACGGAGAGCAACTTCGCTGGCTACTCGTCCGAGGACCTTGTCGGTCGCGTCAATCACAAACCACTCGTGCGTCACGTCAGCGGGTTTGGCGCTGAACGTTTTGGTCATGAGTTTTCTCTTTGAAAGAGGGTTTGGCGGGCCCTTTTCCGCGGTCGGCGTTCCTCTGGAGGGAACCTCTTAGGCGGGAAGGATGCACTTCGCCGCGGGGCCACTGTGCGCTGCGAAGCCCACGATTATATAAAGAATCCGCCCCAGCGGGTACCATCCCGCCATGTTCAGCTACCGCCACGCCTTCCACGCCGGCAACCACGCCGACGTGCTCAAGCACACGGTGCTGATTTCCACGCTCGACCATCTGCTCGAAAAAGACGCAGCGCTGACCGTGGTCGATACGCACGCTGGCGCTGGCCTGTACCGCCTCGATGGCGATTACGCCGGCACCAGCGGTGAAGCGGCGGACGGCGTGCTCCGGCTGCTGGGACCGGGCGCGGCACCGGTGGCTGAAGATGCGGCGCCGGCGCTGCAGCGCTACCTCGACGTGGTGCGCGCCTTCAACCCCAACGGCGGCGCGCGTGTCTATCCAGGTTCGCCATTCATCGTGCAGCACCTGCTGCGCGACCACGACAAGCTCAAGCTGTTCGAACTGCATCCGACCGATTCGCGCACGCTCGATGCCAACATCGCGCAGCTCGAGGCCGGCCGGCAAATCGCAGTGCTGCACGAAGACGGCTTCGGCAGCGCCACCAAGTTCCTGCCGCCGCCATCGCGGCGCGCGCTGGTGCTGATGGACCCGAGCTACGAGATCAAGAGCGACTACGCGCGCGTGCTCGATTTCACCGGCGAGGCGCTCAAGCGCTTCGCGACCGGCACCTATGCGGTCTGGTACCCGATCATTCCGCGCCCCGAGGCGCACGACCTGCCGCGGCGGCTGAAGACGCTGGCGACCAGGGCCGGCAAGCCGTGGCTGCATGCGACCTTGACAGTCAAGTCGAGCAAACTGCTGACCACCGCCACCGGCGACACCAAGCGTCCCGGCTTGCCGGCCAGCGGCATGTTCCTGATCAATCCGCCCTACACGCTCAAGAACTTGCTCGCCGCCGCCCTGCCGCAACTCGTGGCGCTGCTGGCACAAGACCGCC
>CAHJWV010000404.1 GCA_903643055.1 Burkholderiales bacterium
CAGCGTGCCGACGGTGCCGGGTGCGATCGGCGACAGCCCGCTGCCGAAGCCGAGTGCGATCAGGTGCGCCGGGTGACTGAACAGGAAGCGCGGCGTGGGCTTGCGCGGCGCATTGCTCAGTGGTGGATGAAGCGGTGTGTCGGTCATGACTTGAAGTGATCGAAGGCGCCGAAGCGCGCGGTGACCGGTGTGCCGTGCGCATCGACCAGGCGCAGTGATGGCGCGGCCTCGATGCGGCCGATGCGCGTGACGGCGACACCGGCATCGCGGGCGGCGGCTTGCACCGCTGCGCCATGTGACGCGGGCGCGGTGAACAGCAGCTCGTAGTCATCGCCGCCGGCGAGCGTGCATTCGCGCTGCCATGCGCTCGCTTGTGCAGCCAGCACCGCGCTGCGCGGCACGGCGTCGATGTCGATCGTCGCGCCGACGTTCGAGCGCCGCAGGATGTGTTGAAGGTCGCCGAGCAGGCCGTCGGACACATCGATCGCGCTGCTGGCGATGCCGCGCAGCGCCTGGCCCAGCGCCACGCGCGGTTGCGGCTGCTCCATCGCGATGCGCACGCGTTCGAAGTCGTCACCGCTCAACGCCAGCGTGCCGCGGAAGGCTTCGAGCGCGAGCCGTGCATCGCCGACCGTGCCGCTGACATAGATCTCATCGCCTGCCTTCGCGCCCGAGCGCAGCAGCGCCTGGCCGATCGGCAATTCACCGAACACCGTGATGCACAGGTTCAGCGGGCCCTGCGTCGTGTCGCCACCGATCAGCTCGCAGCCATGGGCATCGGCCAAGGCCAGCAGCCCGTTCGATAAGCCTTCGAGAAACGTGGCGTCGGCCTTCGGCAAGGCCAGCGCCAGCGAAAACGCCACCGGCCGCGCACCGCAGGCCGCCAGATCGCTCAGGTTCACCGCCAGCGCCTTGTGGCCCAGGCGCTGCGGCATCACCGTCGACAGGAAATGCCGGCCTTCCACCAGCATGTCGCTCGAGATCGCCAACTGCATGCCCGGCGTGGGCTGTAGCAGCGCGCAGTCGTCTCCCACGCCCAGCACCGCACGCGACACCGGCCGGGTGAAGTAGCGGGCGATCAGGTCGAATTCTCCGAGTGCGGTCATGTCACTTGCCGAGGTTGATCAGCGGGGCGGTCTGCATGTTGGCGGGCAGCACGACGGTCGTCGTGCCGCCTTTGTCGGCGAACTTCTGCAATGCGAGGTTGGACTCGTGCTGAAGGTATTCGCGTGTCAGGCTCTGGTTGATGATCTGGTTCGCCTTGGCAATGCCTTCGGCCTTCTTCACTTCCACCTGGGCCTCGGCTTCGGCGATGGCCACGCGTTGCTTGGTGGTCTCCAGCTGCTTTTGCGCGGCCACCGATTCCTGGATGGCCTTCTCGATCGCGGGGTCGGTGGTCAGCCCGCGGATCACGACCCGGCTGACGGTGAAGACGCCTTTGTCATTGGCATCCAGTTCGGCCTGCAACGATTTGCGGATGGCCGCAGCAATCTCGTCGCGCTGCGTATGCATGACCAGGCTGTCGACGCGCGAAGCCTGTTCGTAGACGGCATTGCGCGACAGCCGCTGCAGCATCGCGTAGGCCGGCAAGTTCACCCGGCTGCCCTCATCCTGCGTGTGCTGGCCGGCGTATTTGACATAGAGATCGGCGATCGCAACGCTGGCCACGCGGTAATAAACCGTGAGGTCGAGATCGCGCAGCGACAGGTTGTCGCGTGCTTTCGGCGTCAGGTCGTTCAGGTCGATCGCGATCTCCTTGCCGGAGAACTCCTGCACCCGGCTGATGCCCGGCAGCCCGAGATAGATGCCGGGCTCGACCTCTTCCGGATTCACCTTGCCCAGCGTCGTGCGGATGCCGACGTTGCCGGACTCGATCGTTCCGCAGCTGCTCAAGCCCGCGAGCAGCACAGCGATCAACACAATGGCAAGAACGATGCGACTCAGCATGGAAACCTCGATCAAGAAAGGAATGGCAAAGGGGGCCGGAGCCTCGCAGGCTCCGTGCGGATGTCGTGCTAGCTCAATGATTGCAGTGGCCGGCTTCGACGCTCATTTTCAATCATCAACGCAGGCTTGGCTGCAGCGTCGCTCTGTAGAGGCGTCGGGCTTGCTCGGCCAGCGCGCGCCGAGGCGGCCCGGAACCCGCGTCAGGATTCGACGTCTCGTAGCAAGTTGGCCAGCTCCACCGCCGATTTCACATCCATCTTCTCGAACAGGCGCGCACGGTGCACTTCGACCGTTCGCACGCTGATGTTCAGTTCATCGGCGATCATCTTGTTGGCTCGGCCACCGATCACGCAGCGCATCACGTCGCGCTCGCGGTCGGTGAGCTCAGACAGGCGGCGTTGCACGGCGCGTTGCTCGCGCATGCGCAGGATCGCTTCGGCACTGAGGGCCAGCGCCTGTTCGACGCGATCGACCAGCGCGTTGTCGGAAAAGGGCTTCTCGACGAAATCGAAGGCGCCACGCTTGACGGCCGCGACAGCGGTCGGCACGTCGCCATGGCCGGTCAGAAAGATCACCGGCAGCATCTGCTGCAGTCCGCGAGCGAGCAGCCGGTCGAACAGCACCAGGCCGCTGGTGCCGGGCATGCGCACGTCGAGCAACAGGCAGCTCGGCGCCGCGGGCCAGGGCGTGTCGGAGGGCGTGCGGGTCGCAGCGGTGCGGCTGTCGAGCAGGGCTTCGAAAGCTTCAGCGGTGCCAAAACCTTCAGACAACAGTCGGCGCGAGCGCAGCAGCCAGGCCAGCGCGTCGCGTACCACGTCTTCATCGTCGACGAGATAGACGACCGGCAGGCCCAATTGCAAAACGGCGTTGGTGGTCATGTCATCCGGTGTGAAAAGCGCCAGGCGCAGCAGGGGGGGGAGCGCTGGATGAAGCATTGCGGGCTTCGGCCCCATCGCGTGGGGGGGCCACGGTCTGGAGCGTAAACCGAAACGCGGCGCCCGATGCGCCGGGCCGCTCGGGCGTTGATGGGAGGTTCTCGAAGTCGAGCACGCCGCCATGTTGTTCGATCACGGTGCGGCACAGGCTCAAGCCCAGGCCCATGCCTTCGACGCGGGTCGTGAAGAAGGGCGTGAAGAGCTGTGCGGCGACGTCGTCGGCAATGCCCGGCCCGCGATCGATGACGCTGAAGACGACGGTCTTTTCAGGCGTCTGCCGCACGCGGATCAACAGCTCGCGCTCGTCCATCGGCGTAGCGATTTCCATCGCCTGAATGCCATTGCGCGCCAGG
>CAHJWV010000405.1 GCA_903643055.1 Burkholderiales bacterium
TCAGCACAGCCCGGTTCGGTGGTATCAAAGACCCGGCCCTGCTGCCGTTCATCCGTTCCTGTTCTATTGATTCCGGCGGCCTCGCGGTCTTGTTCTCAGCACGCTATCGAACCCATTCGGTAGCCAACCCGTCTTCCTCGTTGGCTTTCCGATCGGCGTCGGCCTCGCGGCCATGCGGGGTCCTTGCTGCTGTGACAGACCGCGAGGCGTCAAGATCAACGGCTGTGTGAGAGCCGCGTGGCGTTCAGGCCGTCGGACAGGATCACTTCGAAGCTGCCACCTGCTGGCAGATCAGCGGTGGACAGCGTCGCGGTGCCGCTGCGAAGGTCTTGTGCCAGATTGCGGCGTTGGCCTTCACCGACCCAGGTGACCGTGGCGAATGGATGCTCGCTGGCATTCCAGCTCAGCTTCACGTTGCCATTGGCTTCCTGCACTTGAGCTTGCGACACTGCAGCTTGGGCGCGTTCACGGCCCGATGCGTTCGTTGCCTTCGCCTGTGCGTTAAGCAAGGTCTTGTCGTTTTGCACGACGGTGACACTCTGGATCACACCCGGATTAGGAATCGTGAAGCCGAAGTGCTGCACCGAGCTTGCGTGGTCCAGCTGACGGGGCGCGAATGGGTAGTCAACCGTTCCGTTGGCACTGACGATGCGCAGGGTGTACGAGCCCGCCGTTGGCAAGTCGGCCTTGCCGACCAGCGACTTCACCGGGTTCAACTCAACGCCGGCCTTGCCGATCTCGCCACTGATCAGCAGCAGTTCCTGGTCAGTCACCAGGGCCTGTGCAGCCTCGGTCACGACCATCCTGTCGGACGGCGTCAGGTAAACCTGCATCTGACGGTAGTTGTAGTCAGAGAAGACCACGCCGCCACAGTAGCTCATGATGTCATGCCGGTTGGTCGGACGCGGATCATAGAAGGTCGAGTTGTCGGCCAGGAATGGCCAGACATAACGACCTGTCTTGCCGAGGTTGGCGTCCGGGTACGGATACTTCGGATCGGGGCTACCTGCACCGCCGCAAGCCGCGTGCGGCAGCGAGAAGTTGTGGCCAAGTTCATGGGCGACAACGTCACGCACCGTATTCGGTGAATCCGGCATGTCAAAGCCAACGCCGGAGTTGCCGCTCAGATAGGCGAGGCCTGCGAGGCCCCAGGTGCGCTTCGGGATGAAGCCGAAGTAGTGATCGTGTTTGGCTGCACCTTCGAGCGAGTGCAGGTCGGCCAGTTCACCCAGGATCTTGCCGAAGGCATCGCCCCAGGCATCCTCGTTGGTGGGCAGCGTCTTCACGCGGCTGGAAACGTAGGTGCTGTGATTTTGCGAGGCCACGCTGGACACCGGGAACAGCGCCTGCACATGTGCGGCTTGGTTCACCGGCAGCTTGCCGGTCACGCCGGCGATCTGCACGGCGATCGGTATCAGCTTCATCGGTGTGCCGCCGCCAACGCGCGGGCTGAGGGTCGTTGCAGCGCCATTGCCGATCGTGACCGTCAGGCGCAGACCGGGTTTCACCAGATCGGCCGGCAGCAACACGGTGTAGGAGTCGTTGAAGTTCGGCACCTGAGGCGTCGAGGTGGGAAGTGCGCTCGTGGGAGGCGTTAGCAGCAGGTCACGCGCACCACCACCGTTCGTGTTCTCGACGCGCAAGGTGCCACTCGGCTTGGCTGCATTGGGGTCGGTGGTGGTCACGTTGACCTTCACCAAGGCGGCCTTGCCAGCCACCAGCACCAAGGCACTGTCGTCGCTGTTGAACAGCAGGGACTGCGCGAGCTGGATGTTCGCGACCTTCCCATTCGTCACGGTCGGGGCAGTGATCTTCAGCGAAGAGGCCAAGTCGTTGAAACCCAGGTTCACGAGGTTCGCGGTGTCGCCCGTCAAGGTGACCGAACGCCCACCGAAATTGACGTGCTCGAACAACTCAACCTTGTAGCCGGCCTTGATCTTCACCGACGAGGCCTTGTCGTTCCAGGTCGTGTCGAGCCAGTTGTTGCTGGCGTCGGCGCAGAAACTTTGACCCTTGTAGTCGACATGCTCATAGAAGCACACCGCATTCTCCGTGGCCGCTTGGATTGTTGCGGATTGCTGAGAAGCTTGCGCAACAGATGCGCCATCAGTCGTTGACTGTTGATCGCTGCCACCGCAGGCCGCCAGCAGTACAGCCACTGAAGCCAACGGGGCCAGCATGCGCTGGGCAGAATCCAGAATCGGGGGGTGACGTAACACGGTTTGAACTCCTGATGATGTATGGATCGATGACGAACTGATTTACAGCGTGGAGTCGTGCAACTACCGTACCGAATTCGTCATGCAACGATTGGTGTCGTTACTTGACAAGCTCATGGACGACGCAAAGCGTTGCATTCTCCTGGGGCGGCATCACGGAGGAAGCTGGCTTGTGCACCTGGACCTGTTGCAATGACCATTGGCCAGTGTGGATGTATGAAGTGGTACCTGTTGCCTTGCTTACCAACCGACGCGGATGCGACCAAGTTGGCATTTCAAGTGACGCAGATTGAGCGTGTTAGTTCGCCAAGCGGTGTTTCAGATGCGCACTGCTGGAAGGCGTGTATTCGTCTGCACGCATTTGATGAGCGAAAATCTCAGAAGGCTCATCTGGTGAGCTAGTGAGTTAGTCAGATAAGAATGCGTTCACCGAGACATCAGCTGATCCATGACAATGAGCCGAGTGCAACGCCAGGCGGGACGGCTGGTGTGCGAGTCATGGAACGCTGTGGTGCCGATGCGCAGTGTGAAACAGAGTTGATCGCTTCACGCCATACGTCGGGCTCTGCGTGCCCGACGTATGGCGGCGCTCAGAACAGTTCGTATCGGTACGAGGGCCGCTTGTACTTTCAGTGCGCCGGCTGCCGCGTCAGTGCAGCGCCATCAGCGGCACGATCTATCTACGGGGTCGAAGCCGGGGCGACACCTTGGCGGTTCAACAATGCAATGCTCTCCTCTATATCGTTAGCAACAGGGTCATGGCGCCTTTGCAGCAGGCGAGGGTGTCAGCAGGCG
Source organism: Burkholderiales bacterium (assembly GCA_903643055.1). Next base: position 3,015 of record CAHJWV010000405.1, read on the forward strand.
GACGATGTCTTGGGCGAGTTGCGGCATCAGCGGCAACGAAGGGTCCGCGTAAGAGGCGATCTGCTTTGGCAAATCGGCCGGCACCGATTTCATCACGTGGTTCATTCCGACGATCAGGGACAGCTTGCAGTGCGGCGCGGCGGCATGCAGCGCTTGCGCATCGGCAACGCCGACTTGAATGTCGGTGTCGCCTTGCACAATGAGGCATGGCACCTTGAGCTTGGCGAGCTCCTTGGACGGCACGTACTTGACCCATGACATGAGATCGGGCTGAACGACTGCGCGATACAGGGCGTTCAGTTCCGCAGGCACGGCTTCCACGAGATGGCCGCCTTCCAGGGCCGCAAGGATTTGTTCGTTGCGCCGCATCAGTTCGGCAGGCAGCCGACCGTGCAACTGATGGCGAAGGGAGTTTGCAGCACCCTCGGCCGGGCCGGCAATCGACACCAACGCCTGCACCGGGCTGCGCTGTGCAACGAGTATGCCGATCAGCGAACCTTCGCTGTGGCCGATGACGGCCACGCCGCTGAAGCGTGGGTCGGCCGACAGCTGCGCGATCCATGCGGCCGCACCCTCGACATAGGTTTCAAAGCGGAGATCGGCTTCGTTGACCGCCATCTGGCGACTGGCGCCGACCCCGAGCTTGTCATAGCGAACAGAGGCGATGCCCGCCTCGGCCAACGCCGCCGCCAGCAGCTTCAGGCTGTCGTTTTGGCCGGAGGGGCCGGGTGAATTGCCATTGCGGTCGGTTGGCCCGGAGCCGGCGATGATCAGCGCGACCGGTAGCTTGGCATTGCCTGGTGGAAGGCTCAAGCTGCTTTGGATCAAGCCAGCAGACGAGTTCAATTCGATGGGTGCATCGGTGGCGTGCGCCCGGATCGGGCAGATGGCAGCAAGCACGGCAGCCGAGACGAACAAAAGATGATTTATGCAGATCCCGGTGAGACGCTCGCGCGTCGTGAAACAGCTAGCAGCCAGACCGCGGCTTTCAAGATGGGCCTGCGCTGTCGGATGGATCTGCATCAAGGACGTCCGCTCCTTGGGAATGCGAAGGGACTTCCCACCTTCGGTGCCGAGGGAGAAGTTTGTGGAGTGGTGCGTCAGGCTGCCGGCGGGCTGCATGATGGCGATGGAGGCGAGTTCAAGCGCACACCACTGGGCGCGCAAGCTTGCCGGGTTTGGATTGGACGCCCGGATCATGTCGGCGCAACTTGTGAGCCCGTACCGCAGCCAAGGATCGACGGGGAAAAACGACGCCAACGACGCGGCAGTGATCTGCGAGGCTGCGTCGCGGCCGACGATGCGCTTCATTCCGGTCAAGTCGATCGAGCAGCAAAGCATGCTGTGCG
>CAHJWV010000406.1 GCA_903643055.1 Burkholderiales bacterium
CTTCCGATCTGCCAGAAGACGCGGGACATTACCGGCGGTCTGCCCTGCGTGGCTGAATTGTTCGAGGCTCGTACGCCGAAGGACAAGGGCACCCTGGCCGAGATGACCGGTACGGTGTCATTCGGCAAGGAAACCAAGGGCAAGGTTCGGCTGCAGATCACCGACCCGGAAGGGAAGGTCTACGAGGAACTCGTGCCGAAGGAAAAGAACATCCTGGTGCACGAAGGCCAGGTGGTCAACAAGGGCGAATCCATCGTCGACGGGCCGGCCGATCCGCAAGACATCTTGCGTCTGCTGGGCATCGAAGAGCTGGCTCGCTACATCGTTGATGAAGTGCAGGACGTCTATCGTCTACAGGGCGTGAAGATCAACGACAAGCACATCGAGGTGATCGTTCGCCAGATGCTGCGTCGGGTTCAGATCACGAATCCTGGCGACAGCACCTACATCATGAACGAGCAAGTCGAGCGTTCGGAGTTGCTGGACACCAACGACAAGCTGCGCAGCGAAGGCAAGCTGATTGCCGTCCACAGCGACGTGCTGTTGGGCATCACCAAGGCGTCGCTGTCGACGGACAGCTTCATCTCGGCGGCGTCCTTCCAGGAAACGACCCGCGTGCTCACCGAGGCTGCCATCATGGGCAAGCGCGACGAGCTGCGTGGCTTGAAGGAAAACGTCATCGTCGGCCGATTGATCCCGGCCGGTACCGGCATGGCCTTCCACGATGCACGCAAGGTCAAGGAAGAGTTGGACGACGCCGAGCGCCGTGCCATTGCCTTGGAAGAAGCCGAGGAACGGGCAGCGACAGAAACCGCGGACGAGGCTCCGGCCGAAGCGACCGGTGGAGACGCCGCAGCTGATTGATCTGCCTAGGCAGTCAATCGAAAGGGCGGCTTCGGCCGCCCTTTTTCATGTCGTGGGCAAGGACCAACGCTCTGGGGTCACGATCCGTAAACCCATGGGCAACGCGCGGCGCGCCAGTTTCAACACCGCCCGATCTCGGCTGATCAACCATTGCGCCGCACTCAAGGCGAGATCGATGAACTTCTGATCGTCGGCGTCGCTGCAGCGCAATTGGCGAGAGATTCCTTGTGGTGCGGGGGTATCCAATTTATGGGCCAGCCGGTCCCAGGTGGACCACAGCACGGATTCATCGACATTCCAGGCTGAAACGACGCCGCGGGCCAGCACATGGGCCAGTTCGTCACGCAAGCTGTCGGTCACGATCCAGCGCAGATGGTTGGTCTCGATGGCTTTCATGATCGGTTGGCAGCCGACATTTCTGAATACAAGCCAGTCCAGAACAACGTTGGTATCCAGCACGACGGCAGGTGCCAGCAGGAGGGAATTCATCGACAGAATGGAATTGGAAAAGAGGGGCCGTGAGCAGGCGACATTGCGCAGAGACGCGAAGGCATGAAGAACGAGGCCATGCCCTGCTTGCGACTGAGGGTTCACGCGAATATAATCGAGGGCTTTTCAGCAGTTTTGCTGCGCTCTTTGTCGGGCAGTCCACCGCGCAAGATCTCAAGATCGCTCGTGCGGCGTCGGGCTTGTCTCTCCAGCAGGGCGCCTCGACATCTACTGAATAAGATTGGAAAGTGCCGCGTTTCGAGCTTTTGGGCTTGCAATGTCGCGGCACCCAGTGTGACTTCAAACGGGAACAAGTTACCAATGCCTACTATCAACCAGCTCGTGCGTCACGGTCGCGAGACCGAGATCACGAAGTCCAAGTCGCCGGCGCTGCAAGGCGGCCCGCAGCGTCGTGGCGTGTGCACTCGCGTGTACACCACGACGCCTAAGAAACCTAACTCCGCGCTGCGGAAGGTTGCCAAGGTTCGCTTGACCAACGGGTTCGAGATCATCTCGTACATCGGCGGTGAAGGTCACAACCTGCAAGAGCACAGCGTCGTGCTCGTGCGCGGCGGCCGTGTGAAGGATTTGCCGGGCGTGCGTTATCACATCGTCCGCGGCTCCCTCGATTTGCAAGGCGTCAAGGATCGCAAGCAATCGCGCTCCAAGTACGGCGCGAAGCGGCCCAAGAAGGCCTGATAGACCCAGTTTGTCGTGCGTCAGGCCCGTGGGTTCTGCGCAAGGCGTGTTGCGGTGGATCTGCTGATCCGCTGAGTAAGTGGGCATCCCTGCGAGTGGTGTCCGCGGTGGGGCTGAGAAGCCTTGCCAACTGAAGTTAAAGGAAGAGAAATGCCTCGTCGTCGCGAAGTCCCCAAACGGGACATCCTCCCAGACCCGAAATACAATTCGGTTGATCTGTCCAAGTTCATGAACGTGATCATGGAATCCGGCAAGAAGGCTGTGGCCGAACGCATCATTTACGGTGCGCTGGAGCAGGTCGAAAAGAAGTCGGGCAAGGATCCGCTCGAAATCTTCGTGGTGGCCTTGAACAACATCAAGCCCATGGTCGAAGTGAAGTCACGCCGCGTCGGTGGTGCGAACTACCAAGTTCCCGTGGAAGTTCGCCCTGTGCGCCGCGTGGCCCTGGCCATGCGCTGGTTGAAAGAGTCCGCCCGCAAGCGCGGTGAGAAGTCGATGGCTCAACGCCTCGCCAACGAACTGCTGGAGGCTGTCGAAGGCCGTGGTGGTGCGATGAAGAAGCGCGATGAGGTGCACCGCATGGCAGAAGCCAACAAGGCCTTCTCTCACTTCCGCTTCTAAGTACTCGGTCCTTAGTTTTTAGCCCCTGCGCTGCCCCTCGGTCGATAAGGCCGTCGGGCGCGTTTCAGTTTCTGGAGTGCCACCATGGCCCGCAAGACCCCCATCGAGCGCTATCGCAACATCGGCATCTCGGCTCACATTGACGCCGGCAAGACGACGACCACCGAGCGCATCCTGTTCTACACCGGTGTGAACCACAAGATCGGTGAGGTGCATGACGGCGCCGCGACCATGGACTGGATGGAGCAGGAGCAAGAGCGCGGCATCACGATCACGTCAGCCGCGACCACCTGCTTCTGGAAGGGCATGGAGTTAGGCTTCCCTGAGCACCGCATCAACATCATCGACACCCCCGGGCACGTTGACTTCACGATTGAAGTTGAGCGCTCGATGCGTGTGCTGGACGGTGCCTGCATGGTGTATTGCGCCGTGGGTGGCGTGCAGCCGCAGTCGGAAACTGTTTGGCGCCAAGCCAACAAGTACAAGGTGCCACGCCTTGCGTTCGTCAACAAGATGGACCGCACCGGTGCGAACTTTTTCAAGGTCTATGACCAGATGAAGGTTCGGCTGAAGGCGAACCCTGTGCCTATCGTGATTCCTATCGGTGCTGAAGAAAACTTCACCGGTGTGATCGACCTCATCAAGATGAAGGCGATCATTTGGGACGAAGCCTCACAGGGTATGAAGTTCGACTACAAGGACATTCCTGCTGAACTGCTGGAAGAAGCCCAGAAGTGGCGCGAGAACATGCTCGAAGCCGCTGCCGAGTCGAGCGAAGAGCTGATGAACAAGTACCTCGAGTCGGGCGATCTGACCGAAGCCGAGATCAAGCTGGGCATCCGCACCCGCACGATCGGCGCCGAAATTCAGCCGATGTTCTGCGGCACGGCGTTCAAGAACAAAGGCGTGCAGCGCATGTTGGACGGCGTGATCGACTTCATGCCATCGCCGGTCGACATTCCGCCGGTGCCAGGCACCGATGAAGACGACAAGGAAGTCGTGCGTCATGCAGACGACAGCGAGAAATTTGCTGCGTTGGCATTCAAGCTGATGACCGACCCGTATGTCGGCCAGTTGACCTTCGTGCGCGTCTATTCGGGCGTGTTGAAGTCGGGCGACTCGGTCTACAACCCGATCCGCGGCAAGAAAGAGCGGATTGGCCGGATCTTGCAGATGCACGCCAACCAGCGTGAAGAAATCAAAGAAATTCTGGCGGGTGACATTGCTGCCTGCGTGGGCCTGAAAGACGTGACGACCGGCGAAACGCTGTGCGATCCGACGTCGATCATCACGCTTGAAAAGATGATTTTCCCGGAGCCAGTGATCTCGCAAGCTGTTGAGCCGAAGACCAAGGCCGACCAGGAAAAGATGGGTATCGCGCTGGGTCGTCTGGCCCAGGAAGATCCGTCGTTCCGTGTCAAGACAGACGAAGAGTCGGGGCAGACCATCATTTCGGGCATGGGTGAGTTGCACCTCGAAATCATCGTTGACCGCATGAAGCGCGAGTTCGGTGTCGAGGCCAACGTCGGCAAGCCACAAGTGGCTTATCGTGAAACCATTCGCAAGACGGTCGACGATGTCGAAGGTAAGTTCGTTCGTCAATCTGGCGGCAAGGGCCAGTACGGCCACGTCGTGCTGAAGGTCGAGCCGCAAGAGCCGGGCAAGGGCTTCGAGTTCGTTGATGCCATCAAGGGTGGTGTGGTTCCTCGCGAATTCATCCCTGCGGTGAAGAAAGGTGTCGAAGACTCGCTGCCGAATGGCGTATTGGCTGGCTTCCCGGTCGTCGACGTGAAGGTCACGCTGACCTTCGGTTCGTACCACGAAGTCGACTCGAACGAAAACGCGTTCAAGATGGCCGCGTCGCTTGGTTTCAAGGACGGTTGCCGCAAGGCCAGCCCCGTGATTCTTGAGCCGATGATGGCCGTGGAAGTCGAGACGCCTGAAGATTACGCCGGCAACGTGATGGGCGATCTGTCCTCACGTCGCGGCATGGTGCAAGGCATGGACGACATGCCTGGCGGCGGCAAGGTCATCAAGGCCGAGGTTCCGCTGTCGGAAATGTTCGGCTACTCGACCACGCTGCGTTCGATGTCGCAAGGCCGTGCCACGTACACGATGGAGTTCAAGCACTACAGCGAAGCTCCGAAGAACGTGGCCGACGCGATCATCACCTCGCGCGCCAAGTAATTCAAAGTCGGTCTTCGCGAACGCTTCGCGTGTTGCCGGTGGCACGCGATTCAGGCGGGCGATGGAGACCTTAAACATCACACCGGACATGCTCTTTGAGACGGAGAAATTGAAATGGCAAAAGGCAAATTTGAGCGGACCAAGCCCCACGTGAACGTAGGG
>CAHJWV010000407.1 GCA_903643055.1 Burkholderiales bacterium
CGGGGCCACCACCGCCCGGCGCGCCGGGGCCTCCCGGGCCGCCAGCGGTCATTGCCGGAGGGCGGTGGGTCAGGTACCAGGCGGCTGCGCCTAACGCGACAAGTACCACCACTGCAATCAAGGCGCCGAGCCAGCGCCCGCGGCGGCTGGGGCGATAAGGCGGAATCGCAGTCACAGGGGGTGGCGTGGTGTGAGGGCTGTCCATGGATGGGGTCGACGCAGCATGCGTGAGAGCGATGGGAAGCGAAAGCAGCATGCGGATTTCGGCGCACGCCTTCTTTATCAATGGAATGGTAGCCCGCAGCCCATTCACCCCGATGGCAGGCAGATGAAGAGTTGTAAAGCTCGCGTTGCACGCTCAAGAAGAATGCAAGCCCCTGGCGAAGGGCGAGCCAGTCTATCGACTCATCTCGCTTCGCGGTGCGGGTGAGCGAACGCCTTCCTTTGTTGCTTATGAGGAGATTTCATGAGCACGGGCCGAGCCCGTACGCCGAGGGCTTGTTCGAGGTCCAACGGATATGAATCGCCTTCCAAGCCGGGCTGATCGATCGACAGCCTCGCCGCATCGACGGCCCCGATGGCGGCGAATGAGATGCAACGATCAAGACGTGCCCTTGCCACCTTGGCATAACTGCAGGTTGGTGCGCGTGGCCCGAACGAGAGGCTGAATGCTGTCGAAGTCAATCGGCGGATAGCTTTCACGCAGTTGGTCATCGGACTTGCCGGCATCGGCTGCCAGCGGTTGCAACGTGGCCAGGCAATCGGCATCGTGGCCGAGATGATGCTGAGTGATCGCCAGGTCATTGCGGATCGAGCCCAACTCGCGCCAACTCAGTGTCTTCGCGCATGAACTCAGCAGCGGCGCCAGTTGCTTCTCGGCATCGGCGTAATGGCGATCGTCGTAAGCACGCTTGAAGGCCTGGCGCGCTTTGCTGCGCTCTGTGGCGGCGCAGCCCGTGGGCGCGCGCAGGTACAAGCCTTCGAAGCTAGCCCGTGCGCCGCAGAAGGCACGACAGGCTTCCGCTGGCGCCGCATCCACCTGAATGCCATCACTTTTGGCGTTGAAGCTCACCGTGCATTCAGCGTCGGTGCCCGCCGTCGACACCGTGGTGCGGCCGTTGCGGATCTCGCCATCCAGGCTGCAGCTGTGGCCGTTGGCGCCGACGGTTTCGATGTCGAACTTCGATCCCTGCTTGCCCTTCTTCAGGACCAGCACGCCACTGCCACCTTCCATCTGATATTCACCAGGGAGCAAGGGCCCGCGTGAAGTCTGGCTGTGGGCCGCAGAGGCTGCGATGAATGAAGCGGCAAGCGTCAGGGCTGCGGCGATGCGGCACGATGCGATCGAAGAAAAACTCATGGGTCACTGCTCCTGAAAAAGTCGGAAAGATGGGCCAGCGCGACCGGCCGACTCGCGCTGCCGGGCGCCATTCTGAATCTGAAAAGCAAGTCATCCGATCACCGCGAGCGCTTTCAGACAATGCCTACGGCCTGGCGAGATCAGGGCCACCTTGTGGCGACGAGACGGCCTGTAGCGCTGGCGCTCGGCCGAGAGGCCTGGCGTGGCCGTGGTGGCTCGGCCGCGTTGCACCACCCGATGACGCGATGCTTGCTCTCGGCCACTGTTCACGATATGGCATGGCTCGATGCCTCTTCTTCGGCGGCTCATGCAGGCTTCACCTTTCGACATCCCAGGTTTACATCGGCTGCGCAGCATCCGCAGACGCAGACTCGCGCACTCGATCGACCGCTCTTGACGCACCTCCGCCGGACCTCGCCCATGTTCTCGCCCGCCCTCGCCTTTTTGACTGACCCGCCGGCCCCACGCTCGAACACCCTGCGCCGCAAGCGTGGCGTGATCGGCTTGGCGTTCGCCGTCGCGGCTGCCCTGGCCTTCAGCGGATGCAGCAGCACGCCCGCGCCGCCGAAGCTCGACCCCGAGAAGCTGCATCAATTCGAATTGCACGGCTACCCGGCGCAGCATGGGCCCGACGTGGCGGCCAGCGAAGAGCTGCACACCGCCAGCGGCGTCGCGATGCGTTGGGTCTGGCTGCACCCTGTCGACAGTGAAGTGCACCCGTTGGTGATCTACCTGCCCGGCGCTGGCCAGGATGCGCACGCCCAAGCGCCTTGGCGGCGGGCGCTGGCCGACGCGGGCTATGTCGTGCTGTCATGGCAGCCCTTGCCTGATGACGACCTGCTGCCCGCCGCGGCCGGCGCTCCGGTAGACCTGCACAGCTGGGCCTTGCAGCGCTTCGACGCCGAACACCTGAAGCAACGTGCCGATCTGTTGATGCAACTCGTGGCTGAGCTGAAGCGCACAGCCCAGGCCGGTGATGCGGCATTGAAAGGCGTCGACCTGACGAACATTGCGTTGGCGGGTTACGACCTCGGCGCTCAGACCGTGATGCGGCTGGCCGGCGAACAGGTGCGCACGCTCGATGAAATCAGCGGTGACGCATCCGCCGCTCAGCTGTTCAAAGCCTTCATCGCGATCAGCCCGCATGTGAGCTTCGACCAAGGCAGCTTCAACAGCCGCTACCGGGCGATCCGCTCACCGGTGCTCACGCTGACCTCCGATGCCGACAATGACCCGCTCGGGTTGGGCTCGGCCGCTTACCTGCGGCGCGCCCCGTTTGCCGGCATGCCGCCGGGCGACAAATACCTGATGGCTTTCCGCCAGGCCAGCCACGCTGATCTGGGTGGTGGCCGCGGCGAGCGCGGACCGTCGGCGCAGGGCGAACCGAAAGAGAACCCGACAGACAACCGCGACGAGCCCAGCGCATCGAACCGCAACGAGCCGCCTGCAGGCGGCGGGCGGCGCGGTGGCGGCCGG
>CAHJWV010000408.1 GCA_903643055.1 Burkholderiales bacterium
GCGTCCCACTTAATGTCATCGAGCCAATTCATCAGATCAGTGTAGCAATCAGCTGTGATGGGTCGCCCCGACAACCCACGCTCGGAAGCAAACCACTGCAACACCGGAACCGTACCCGGCAACACCGGCGCGACCTCCACAGGCAGTGTTTGCCACGCCATCGATTGCTGCTCACGCATCTCGAAGTCGCCGGTCCATGCGTAGACCTTGCAGAAATGCAGGCGCACCCGGGCGTGCGGGTAGTCGACGATCTCGATCTTCCAAGGCGATACCGGCCCGATGTTCACGCCCAACTCTTCGTTCAACTCGCGGCGCAACGCCTCTTCCACGGTTTCACCGGCTTCCAGCTTGCCGCCCGGAAACTCCCAATAGCCTGCGTATACCTTGCCTTCGGGCCGCGAAGTCAACAGGAATCGCCCTTGCGGATCGATCAACACGCCAACTGCCACGTCGACCGGCGTGCGCTCAACGGGCGCGCTCATGCGGCACCTCGCTCCGCGGCTTCGCGGCCGGCATAGTCTTTCGCGAATTGAAAAGCGACCCGGCCCGAACGCGACCCACGTTCCAGCGCCCAGACCAGGCTGGGTTGACGTGCCGCTTCGATCTCTTTCTCGCCGATGCCGAAGCCACGTAGCCATTGACCGACGATCGCCAGATACTCGTTCTGGCTGAAGGGATAGAAGCTGACCCACAGCCCAAATCGTTCACTGAGCGAAATCTTCTCTTCAATCACTTCACCAGGATGGACTTCGCCATCTTCCGTATGGGTGTAGCTTAGGTTCTCTTTCATGTATTCCGGCAACAGATGGCGGCGGTTGCTCGTGGCGTAGATCAACACATTGTCAGAGGCCTGCGAGACCGATCCGTCCAGGATCGATTTCAGCGCCTTGTAGCCCGGCTCGCCCTCATCGAAACTCAGGTCATCGCAAAACACGATGAAGCGCTCTGGCCGGCCGGCGACCAGATCAACGATGTCGGGTAGATCGACCAGATCCGCCTTGTCGACTTCGATCAAACGAAGCCCTCGCTCGGAGAATTCATTCAGGCAAGCTTTGATCAGCGAGCTCTTGCCGGTACCGCGAGCGCCCGTCAGCAGCACGTTGTTGGCCGCGCGGCCGGCAACGAATTGCTTGGTGTTGCGCAACAGACGTTCCTTCTGCGGTTCGACTTCCACCAATTCGGCCAGACGGATCGTTGCCACATGACGTACTGGCTCCAGGGCCGCAGCACCGTTGCGCTTGCGGTAGCGGAATGCCACTGAAGCGCCCCAGTCCGGCTGCGCCAGCGCATGTGGCAAGGCCGCTTCCAGTCGTGTGATCAATGCTTCGGCGCGGGTGATGAGATGCAACAAGGCAGAGGCAAGGTCGGTCATGCGAAGGTCGATGCGAGCGGCGTGAGCCAGTCAGTTTAGCGGCGGCCCCTGCGCCGCCCGGAGACACCGCAGAAGCTCAGCCCGCATCGCGCAAGTTCAGATCGCCATCGCAACCTTCATTCGATCTGCCCTGATGCCAGATTTGACTTTAGGCTGAAAAGCACTCAGAAAACATCGACCACTTCGTCGTCCACCACCGCATAAATGCGATCGCCCGGCTGCGCAGACACAGCATGCATGCCCGTAAAAGCACCGAATGCTGGAAGCACGCCCACCGCAGCTCCCAGATGAAAGCAGGGCAAGCGCAAGCGGTCGAATGCCCGACCTCTAATGTGTACACACGGATGCAGATGGCCCGCCAACACATACTGGCCATCGATCGGCTGCGGGTGATGGCACAGCGCAAACCCGGCCAGAGACAAGGGCTCGTCGAGCGCTTCGATGCCGAGCCGATAAGGTGGATCGCCCGCTCGATCGTCGTGATTTCCCCGCACCAAGGTCAACTCAATCGACGCATGGGCGTCGCGCCAACGCGATACGGCATCAAGCGTGGTGCTCGAATGCGATCGCTCGGAATGAAGGAAATCGCCCAGAAAAACGATGCGCCGCGCCCCGGTGGACGCCAGCGCATCGCTGAGAACAGACAGCGTCTCTTGGGTGGTGCCGCTGGGCACCGGCACGCCCCATTTGCGAAAGGAGATCGCCTTGCCAATATGCGCATCGGCGACCAGCAAAGTCCCATGGTCGGCGAGATAAGCCGCCTTTTGTGGTAGCAAGGTCAGCGCTTGGCCGCCGACCTGAACAGTCAGGTTCCGAATGGCTTAGCTCGCCAGCATGCCCAAGGCGATGTCCAGATGCTCGGTCGGCACACGCTTGAAGCCCGAACGTGCATAACGCTGCAGGCGACCGACAGAAAACGCCGTGAGCACTGAGGCTTGGGCCGTGGGATCGATCGCCGGTGCCGGCGCCCCCAGCACATCGGTCACGCCGCGCAGGCTTTGTCGCAATTGCGATTCGATGCGATCAAAGAATTGGTTCATTCGCAGAACCAACCGTTCGTTCTCGAAGACCAAGGCATCGCCCACCATCACACGGGTCATGCCTGGGTTTTTCTCGCCGAATTGCAGCAAGGCAGTCAGTATTTTCTGAGCCTGAACGGAACCTTGTGCCTCGCGCTCGCTGATTTGGCCGACCAGCGTGAAAACGCTTTGCTCAATGAACTCGATCAAGCCTTCGAACATCTGCGCTTTGCTTGCAAAGTGCCGATATAAAGCAGCTTCAGAGACATCAAGCTTGGCCGCCAGAGCGGCTGTCGTGATGCGCTCGGCACCGGGTTGTTCCAGCATCGAAGCCAGAGTTTGGAGGATTTGAACTCGGCGCTCGCCTGGCTTCGGGCGCTTGCGGATGCTAGGTTCCGCAGCGTTTGCCGAGGGTTCGTTCGCTTCGTCTCTTGGGGTGTCAGTCGCGTCGATCATCTCGGCCTATAGAAGTTGTCACAAGCTGCAAAAACTGCAGTGAATGAATTCTTGCATAGACATATGGGGGTCTGAGCCCTTGGTGAATACCAACTTCTGAGACGTTATTCACGACGTTGCGATGTAGATAGCGCTTCATCCAAACAGTTCGCATTCCGAGACCCCATGCAGTCCGTTGATGTTGAAGCGTGTCTTCGACCAGGATGCAGCGACTTGCAGATACTTTTAGTTTCGCCATTAGGTGGCGAAACATTCGGGCATCTGGTTTGGGTCGAAGTCCACCAAACATGTGCATGTCTTCGATGCTGATCACGCCATCGAAGCAGTTCGTGAGATTCAGCGCGTTCAGAACCCGGTAGGCATAAGCACGGGGCGCATTGGTCAAAACGAATTTGCGGCCGCGCAGACAGCGCAAGGCCGCGCGGTCATGGGCGCTGGTGCGAAGCCGTTGTTCCAGGCCGGGCAGGCGATGGGTTTCTTCGAGGAAGTGATCGGCCTTCACGCCATGGTGGCGAACCAGGCCGAGCAGCGTGGCCCCATAGCGGCGCCAATAGTGTTGGCGCAACGCAGTCGCTTCGTCGTGGGGCAGGTCGAGATGGCGGGCGATGTAGTCAGTCATCGCCTGGCTGGTCGGGCCGAAAGCCGCGCCCGACGCATCGTGCAAGGTGTCGTCGAGATCAAAAAACCAGACTGGATGCCGCGTCGTCATGCGGCATCTTCGTTGATGTCAGATCGATGGGGGCGATGCAACTGCATGGCCCCGTGGCATCAATGCGAACGGATCATCGTGCCGTAAGCCTGCTCGGTCAGGATCTCCAGCAGCATCGCATGAGGTACGCGGCCATCAATGATGTGCACTGCGTTGACGCCGTTTTTTGCCGCATCCAGCGCAGAAGCGATCTTCGGCAACATACCGCCGCTGATCGTGCCATCGGCAAACAGCTCATCGATCTCGCGAGCCGACAGGTTCGTCAGCAGCTTGCCTTGCTTGTCGAGCACGCCGGGAATGTTGGTCAGCATCACCAGCTTCTCGGCTTTCAAGACCTCGGCCAACTTGCCAGCGACGACATCGGCGTTGATGTTGTAGTTCTCGTTCTCGGCCCCGAAGCCCAGTGGCGAGATCACCGGAATGAACTGGTCATCCTGCAAGGCCTTTACGACCGATGGGTCGATCGACTCGATTTCGCCGACCTGCCCGAGGTCATAAACCGTGTTCGGATCTTTGGCGTCCACGAGCTTGAGCTTGTGTGCACGAATCAGCCCGCCGTCGCGACCGGTCAGCCCGACGGCTTTGCCGCCGGCCACGTTGATCAGGCCGACGATGTCTTGTTGAACTTGCCCGGCCAGCACCCATTCGACGACTTCCATCGTCTCTTCGTCAGTGACACGCATGCCTTGAATGAAAGTGCCCTTCTTGCCGATCTTGGCCAGCGCATCTTCGATCTGCGGGCCCCCACCATGCACCACCACCGGATTCATGCCCACGAGCTTGAGCAACACCACGTCTTCGGCGAAATCCAGCTGCAAGGCCGGATC
>CAHJWV010000409.1 GCA_903643055.1 Burkholderiales bacterium
GGCGTGCCATTGCAATCGAGATCGCTGCGAATGCCCCCCGGGTTCATCAACGCGATCTGCGCGCCGCCGACTTCGGCCGCGCGCGTGGCAGCCAATTGCGAATCGGCAATCAACCGGCCTGCCGCGCTGTCGGCCGAGCCACTCCGCGTAAAGCGAGCGGTGATCACACCCACGCGCCGCTCGGCTTTCGGCGCCACGATGTCAGCGTAAGCGGCGACCCGCTGTGCGATCGCCTCATCGGGCCGGCTCTCGCGCAGCACGTCAGCATAAGGCGCAGGCAGCGCAGCAGCCAGGCGCTCGCGCACGGCGGGGTCGGTGCGCTCATTGAGCACCGGCAGGTTGATGCTGCGGGTCTGCGCCGGCAGGATCTTGCGTGTCTTCGGGTCGAGCGCGATATCGACCACCGACATGCCGCGGCCATACGACGTGCCCTGAATCACGATGCGGCCATCGATCAGGCAGCGATAGCCCTGATGCGAATGCGCCGAGAAGATGACGCCGATGTCCGGCGACAAACGCTTCGCGATCTCGAAGATCGGGCCTTGCGCATCGGGGCAGCGGGTGTCGTTCCAGTCGCCCCGCTTTTGTGGGGTGCCGAGTTCACCGCCTTCATGGAACACCGCAACGATGGCCTTGACGCCGCGCGCCTTCAATTGCCTGGCTGCGCGGTTGACCGCATCGGCCTCGTCGATGAAGCGCAGGCCGGCAATGCCCGACGGGATCACGATGCTGGGTGTGCTGCGGGTGACCGCGCCGATCACGCCGACCGGCACGCCGCCATAACGCTTGATGACATAAGGCGCCAGCGCGGGCTTGCCGCGCGCATCGATCACGTTGGAAGCCAGCAGTGGAAATTTCGCGCCGCGATACGTGCCCAAGGCGCAAGAACTCACCGCGTCGTCCGGCTGCGTGGCTGCGCAGCCGCCACGCGCCACGCGGCGCAGTTCGGTGATGCCGCCATCGAACTCATGGTTGCCGACCACACCGACCTCCAGCCCGATCTCGTTCATCACCTCGACCGTCGACTCGTGCTTGAACAAGGTCGATACCAACGGCGAAGCGCCAATCAGGTCGCCGGCCGACAGCATCAGGCTGTTCGGTGCGCCGGCACGCAGCGTCTTCACGAAGCCCGACAGCGCCGCCGCCCCACCGACCGGCACGCGCAGCAGTTTGGCGTCAGGCTGATCAGCGGTCTGCGGATCGGCCAGCATCAGGCTGAGGTTGGCCGGCTCCAGGTTGCCGTGGAAATCATTGATCGCAATCAAGCGCAACGGCACCGGCTCGGCCGCCATGGCGAAGCCCTGGGCCAACAACAAGCCGATGCCCATCAGCCGCGACCAGGAAGTGCGCGAGGCCGAACGCCGAGCGGTGCGGGGAAGCGCCGAATGAACCAAACCAGAAGCAGACAGCATGTGACGGGTGAACTCCATTCAGCAAAATGAAAGCAGCATCGGTGGCTCTGCTGCGGGTCAGCCCGCGGGCTTTTTGTCCACCGTCAGCTCGTGGGCGCCGATCTGCCATTCCCAGCGCTTGGCGCCTTTGGCATCCATCAGCTCGATCTTCAAGCGCCGCTCGGCGCGCGGGCCGCTGACCGTCAACAGCGCAAAATTGCGCTCGGTGAGCAGGCTGCCGGCAACGAGGTCAGGATTCTCACGCTCCACCGGGCCCGGCTCGCGCACCGGCATCGCGGTCAGCGGTGAGGTGGTCAGCTCATAAAGCGGGTACAGGCCGGGGCGCTCGATGCGCAGCATCTGCGCGAAATGGCGATCCCCGGACAAGAACAGAACCCCGGGGATCTTGCAATCATCCAGCCATTGACGCAGTAATTGCTGCTCGGCCGGAAACTTGCCCCAGGACTCATAGCGGTTGGCCTGATTCCAGAATTGGCCGCCGCCGGCAATGACTTTGAACGGCGCCTGCGAACTCAGCAGCGCCGCCTTCAGCCAATGCATCTGCGCCGCGCCATACATCGCCTTGTCGGCACCTTCCGGCCAGCGGTTCGGGTAGCGATAAGAACGGTCGTCAAGCAGGAAGATATCTACATCGCCCTGGGTGATCTGCCCGTACAGGCCGTCGCTGGGCGCCGCATACGGCACCGGCCAGTAGCGGCGAAACATCTCCAAGGTCCAGGCCTTGTTGACGAAGGAGCTGTCGCTGTCGTTCGGGCCGAAGTCGTGGTCGTCCCAGATCGCCACGTGCGGTGCGGCCCGCCACAGCCGCTTCAGCGACGCGTGGCTGCGGTAGTAGCGGTAACGCTTGTTGATGCCTTCGCGGCTGCTCCATTCCGGCTCGCGCAGATAGATGTTGTCGCCCAGCCAGAGCATCAGGTCGGGCGAGGCGTTGGCGATGGCGTCGAAGATCTCTTCGCTGCCGCCATAGAGCGTGCCGGGCCGATCGAAGCGGCCATCGTTCAGGTAAGCGCAGGAGCCGGTGGCGATGCGCACCGTCGGCGGGTCGGCCCGCCATTGCCACAGTAATTGCGTGCTGAAGCGGCCACTGGCCAGCACGGCCTTGTTTGCCGCAAACACCATATAGGCATAGCTCGTGCCGGGCTCGAGGCCGAACACGCGCAGCATCGCGCTGCAATCAGCCGAAGGGTCGAGGTCGACGAATTGGATCAGCGGCTTGGCGCCGGGCTCGGCCACCGGACGGGTCTCGACACGCAGGCGCTGCGCGCTTTCACCCTGCATCCACAAGGTGATGCTTTGCTGATCGGCAAAGCCATGCACGATCTGCAGCGCCGGTGCTGCGGCCGGCACCGCGATCGCATGGGCCGACAGCGCCGGTGTGGCCACCGCAGCCAGCATCGCATCGCGTGCGCTGAACAGCGCTTGCCGCCGTGCCGGCATGCGCAGCCGGTCGGCCGGGTCGGTGATGCCGCGCCGGCTCATGCGGGCCGCCTGTGCGTGAACAGATTCAAAACACAGGCGGTCGGCATGCCGGTCTCCTCAGGCGTTGCTGGCGTATTCGAGCGCCAGCACTTTCAGCTGCTCGTTGACGCGCTCCACCCGTTCGTTGAAGTAGTTGTTGAACACCAGGCAGAACACCGCGATGCCGATGCCTGCCGCCGTCGCGAACAGCGCGGTGCCGATGCCCTGGCTCACGGCCTGCGGGTCCGACACACCTTGCGCGGCCAGCGCGGTGAACGTGTCGATGATGCCCAGAATGGTACCCAGCAAGCCGAGCAGTGGCGACAACGTGATGGTTGTGTCGACCAGCCACAACAGGCGCTTCAAATTGCCTTGCTGTGTCAGATAGAGCGCCTGCACTTTCAGATCGAAGCGCTCGGGGTCGGCCGTCTTCAGCGCCGCCACGCCAGCCACCATCCGCGCATGCGGACCGACGACCACCCGCTCCAGTTCGGCCTGAAGGTCCAGCCGGTTGCTGCTCGCCATGGCTGCGGCCAGCTGCTTGCGCGAGCGCTCGATGAACACGTAATAGATCAGCCGCTCGATGATCACGGCGATGGCGACGGCGAAGAGCACCCCCATCGCCCCCAGCACGACTTCGTGCAAGAGATTGAAGTTCATGTTGAAAGCCTGTTGATCAGTAATCAGTAATCGACTTGGAAAGTCACGCTGGTGAAGCGGGGCGCGCCGGGGTATACGGTGGGGTTGCTCAATCTGGCGTTGATGCCGAACTGCGAGCCGCTGCCCGAATTGGCGCTCAGGTATTCCTTGTTCGTCAGGTTGCTGACGTTCAAGCGAATGATCGGATTCTTGAAGCCGGTCCCCTCGGGGTTCGGCAGCTTCCATGCCGCGTTCAGGTCGATGGTGGTGAACGACGCGATGGACAAGTCATTGGCCAGCGTGATGGCGCGCCCCGTCATGTACTTGCCCGCCAGATTCACAAGATAAGGCCCGTCGGCCCACTGGATCGATGCAGCAGCCTGGCCCTTCGGCGTGTCAGGGAACTGCTTGCCAGCGGTCAGCGCGTATTCCCGCACGCCATTCGTGATGCCGGTCAACAGGTCTTCCTTGATCGTGCTGCGGGTGTAGGTACCCGATACGTACAGGCTGACGCCATGGTAGGGGGCCGTGCCGCCTTCCACCTCCAGGCCCTTGATCGTGGACTTGCCGACGTTGATGTCTTGGCGCAGGCCGATGCTCGGGTCGAAAGCCGAGGCGATGCGATTCTGGAAGTTCACATAGAAAGCCGTGACCGAGGCCTTGAACAAGTCACCGCGGTAACGCGTGCCGAAGTCGAAGTTGATCGAGGTCTCGGCATCGGCCTTGTTCTTGATGCTCCAGGTGTAGGCCGTCGGCACACCGTTCACATAGACCGGCGCTGGCTTGCCCTCCGCAGGCTTGTTATCGACGGCGCCCTGCAACTCGAAGTTGCCCGGCGCCTTGAAGTTCTTCGAGACGCTGCCAAAGACCTGCGTTCGGTCATCGACCTGAAAGCTCGCGTTCAGGCTGGGCAAAAGCTTCGAATAGCTCTTCTCGTATTGATAGTCGGCGCCGGCATTGGTACCGGAGTTCGCGATATTCGTGAAGTCGCGGTGAATGCGGCGATAGCTCAGCGCGGGTGTGACCTGCAGCTTGCTGTTGAGCAGATCCATCGTGTCTTGCACGAAGACGCTTTCACCGACCGAGATCGACGACTGGTTGCGCCCTTCATAAAGGCTGCCATCGTTGTAGCGCAGCAGCGAGCCGGAATCCTTGAGCCACACGTTGGCAATGTTGCCGTTGTTATCGACCGCACTGGCAGGCTGGGTCTGGAAGTGGCGTGCACGCTCGTACCAGACGCCGGTGGACAGCTTGTGATTGTCCAGCGTGTAGCTGAGCTTGGTGTTGATGCCAGGGCGATAGGTCTGGGTCAGGCTTCCGCGGTAGACCGTCACTGTGTCAAGCGTGTCGCCGTCCCCATTGATGTCGGCGATGCCGGTGTGCAGCACGTTGCCGCCGCTGCCTTCCTTCAAAGTGGTTTGCTGCGTGCCACCGGTCCCGTAGCCGTACCAGAAATACGGTTCGATATCCAGACGCACGCGCTCCGTCAGCTGAAGGTTGGCCTTCGTCGTGACCAGGTAGTTCTGGAACGGATTGAGCGAGTAGCCGTAGTAGGCCGGCGACACCGGAGTCGTGGCCGCATCAACCTGGGCGCTGCCGTTGACCGGCGTCACGTGCTGCGGCGGGTTGATTGCGAAATCGGCGCCATACCCTCGCGTGCGGATGTCTTCGAGCGAAAGCGCAGCAAAGTTGTTCGTCATCGCACGGTTATAAAGCAGGCCGGCCGACAATTTGGAGCCGCCCTTCAGGTCGTACTCCAGCTTCGCGTCGACGTGATTGCGGTCGGTGCCGCCCTGGCCTCGCCACTTGTCGACCTGCGACTTCGAATAGGAAATGAAACCCTTGAAATCGCCGATCTTGCCGGTATCGACACGCACGAAAGCACGGCGGTAGTCCAGCTGACCGCCCGACAGCGCCACACGGAAGCGGCGTTCGTCTTCCGGCCCGCAAGTCACCAAGCCGACGTTGCCCCCCGAAGCCCCGACGTGAGGCGCTTCGGTGTCTGTGGCGCCTTGGGTCACAAAGAGTTCGCACAGGTTTTCAGAGTCCGCATATTGCTGAGGGAAGACGGCAAAGCTACCCGAATCATTGACTGGAGCGCCATCCACCGTGAAGCCCATCTGGTCGCTATTGAAACCGCGCACACGCAGGCTGCCGCCGAACAGGCCGGTTGCATCCTGGCTGGAGCTGTTGACACCGGGCAGCAGCGCCAGCGCCTGAAACGGGTTGCTGCTGGAACGCGTCTTCTCGAGCTGAGCCTTCGTGACCGTGCTCTTCGCCTTCGCAGTGTCTTCGTCGATCATCAAGCCGGTGCCCAGCTTGTCGCCCTCGCCGGTGACGCTGATCTTGCCGATCTCGGAGGTTTGCTGAGCATGGGCTGCGCCGAGCAGGGTGAGCATGGCCAAGGCCACGGCGTTGAGCTTGAAAATCCGCATGGCGGTGTCTTCCTTCAGGGGTTTGCGGTAGGGCAGATAAAGCGATGTAGAACGGGGCGACCGCCGCGAAGACGGTCAGCCGCCTTCCACGAGGTATTCGATCGGCACGATGAAACGGTGCGAGGCTTGCCCGGTGAACACTTCATCGGGGAAGGCCGGGTACTTGCCGTTGCGCACCGTGCGCAGCGCTTCGTTGTCGAGCAGCAGCGAGCCCGAGCCGGCGTCCACACCCGCGTTGAGCAACTGGCCGGCGCGGTCGAGTTCGATCCAGACACGCACCGTGCCCTTGGGCCGCAGCTGGCGTGCCTCGCGGCTGGTGGGGTAGCGCTTGACGGTGTTGAGGTAAGCGCGCAGCTCACCGAGGTAGCCCGCATCGGCGTTATGGGCTGGCGGCGCAGGTGGGGCGGGCACCGGTGGTGCAGGCGGAGCCGGAGGGGCGGGCGCCACGGGCGGTGGCACCGGCGCAGCAGGCACGGGCACCGGTGGCGTGGCT
>CAHJWV010000410.1 GCA_903643055.1 Burkholderiales bacterium
GTTATGCGCATCTGTCGACCGGTAACTACAACCCGAAGACCGCCAGGCTGTACACCGATGTCGGCTACCTGACCGCCGACCCCGATCTGACGTCGGATGCCGATGCAGTGTTCCAACAATTGGCCAGCCTCGGCAAGACCCGGCCTTTGCGCCTGTTGCTGCAGGCGCCGTTCACGCTGCACAAGCAGATGATCAGGCTGACCGAACAAGTGACCGAAGCGGCGCGGGCCGGCTTGCCGGCGCGCATCGTCGCGAAGGTCAATGCGCTGACCGATGTGCCGCTGATCGAAGCGCTGATCGTCGCCGCGCAAGCCGGGGCCGACATCGACCTGATCGTGCGCGGAGCCTGCATGCTGCCGCCGGGCATTGCCGGCCAGACCGAGCGCATCCGCGTGCGTTCGGTCGTGGGCCGCCAACTTGAGCATTCGCGGGTGCTGTACTTTCGCTTCGGCCCGAACGAAGCCGATGAAGCGCTGTTCCTGTCGAGCGCCGACTGGATGGGCCGCAACATGTTCCGCCGCATCGAAGTGGCCTGGCCGGTGCGCGACCCGGTGTTGCGCCAGCGGGTGATCGACGAATGCCTGGTGCCTTATCTCCACGACCAGCAAGACGCCTGGCAACTGCAGCCGGACGGCGGCTATGTGCGCATCGGTGTCGACGGCCTCAGCGCTCAACAGGCGTTGATGAAACGTTATGCACCGGCGGTACTGCAGCGCCCGGCCTGAACCCACGCACATCGAAAGAGCCTGTAATGGACCTGATCCTGTGGCGCCATGCCGAAGCCCATGTCATTCGCGAAGGGCAGAACGACCTCGAACGCACGCTGACCAGCAAAGGCGAGCGGCAAGCGCAGCGCATGGCCGATTGGCTGAACCAGCGCATCGCGCATTCCACGCGCATTCTGGTTAGCCCAGCGGTGCGTACGCAGCAGACGGCGAAGGCGCTGGAAAAGAGTTTCAAGACGGTGGCGGCGTTAGCGCCCGATGCATCGCCGGTCGGCCTGCTGGCCGCGGCGCGCTGGCCGGAGTCGAACGAGCCGATGTTGATCGTTGGACATCAACCGACCCTCGGCCAGGTGGCGGCGCTGCTGCTGGCCAATGTGCCGCAGACCTGGGTGATCAAGAAAGGCGCTGTCTGGTGGCTGCGCCAGCGCGAGCGCGAAGGCGTTTCGCAAGTCGTGCTGCAGGCGATGCAATCACCGGATTGCCTTTGATGGCCTGAGCTGTACGCGGTGCCACCGAGGCGGAAATGCGTCGCTGGCACCGCGGCCATGCCGTGCTGCGCGGCGATCACCCCCGGATGAAGGCCGGGTCCTGCGCATGTGGCGTAGGCTCTGAGCTCGGTTCAGGGGCATGCAGTTCTTCTGGCGTCATGCTCCTGTTTCTCGTCAGCCTCGAGGGCGGCGTTCCCTTGGAACTGAACGCAGCCTGCAGCCGTTCCGTGCCCAGTTGCTCGATCACCGGGCTGTGTTTTTCGAAGGCATTGGCAGTGGCGTTGGCGATGCTGCTGATGTGTCGGGCGCCAGCGTGGGTTCCAAGAGCCTTCTTCGCCAGGATCACGGGGGGCATTAAATTAAATCCGCCGGCCAGCATGGAGGGGCGGAATGCCATTCGGGGCGCCGGTGCCGCGGGGTCGCGGTTTTGCGCCTCCGATTTCCGATCGTCCCGCTTCTTGGCCAGCCCGGCAAGGACCTCACCGCCCTGACGAATGGCGCCCGGCGCGCGTTTGACAACCGCTTGTGTGCCTGCCTTGATCGTTTGTTGCCCGGTTTCGGACTGCGCAAATGCAGTCGCGGCTTGGAGCGCTGTCTTAATGATTGCGGGATTCACCATGGCGGGCTTTCGAAACACACATCGATACGGGATGCAGCATCGAATTTACAAGTGGCCGCGGGGTCCATCAGCTTCCTGGCGAAGCGAAGGCTGCATTGGCGAAGTGCGCGACCGAGCCGGCCTGCGGCACCGCAGTGCCATGGGCGTTATCCGCGCAAAGGGTGTTGCGTTGGTTGACAAGTCACGCCGGCTGAATGCCGGCCGGTCCGATTCGGTGAACTGCCGCTCAGTCGATGTGCGTCACACTACAGCAAAAAGCGCTGCGTCGCCGCTGCCAGCTCATCGGCCTTGGTGCGCATGTCCATCGCAGCGGCGCTGGTGCGTTCGACCATCGCCGCGTTCTGTTGCGAATCGCGGTCGAGGGCCGAGATCGATGCGGCCACTGCCGCCACCTCGCGCACCTGGTTGGCATTGGCCGCGGCCGCGCGTTCCAGCGTGCCGCCGATGCCCTTCACCTCGGTGGCCAGTTCGCGAATGGCTTCGCCGGCCACATGCACGGCCTGCGTGCCGCTGGAGGTGTCTTCGCTGCTTTGCTGAACGAGCGTCTTGATCTCGCGTGCGGCCGTGGCCGAGCGCTGTGCCAGAGCGCGAACTTCGCTGGCCACGACCGCGAAACCACGGCCCTGATCGCCCGCCCGTGCCGCCTCGACCGCGGCATTGAGCGCGAGGATGTTGGTCTGGAAGGCGATGCTGTCGATCACGCCGACGATGTCGCCAACCTTCTTCGCCGATGCATGGAGCCGCTCGATGCGGTCCACCAGTTCGAAGATGCGCTGCTGGCTTTCACTGGCCTTGACCGAGGCGGTGCGCCCGAGTTCAGCCGAGCGGCTGACTTCGCCGGCCGAGTCGTTCGCGAGCTTGGCAATGGACTCCATCGACGCCGCCGATTGCTGCAGCCGAGTGGCCGAGGCATCGGTTCGCTGCGAGAGCTCGTGGGCGCCTTCGGACATCTGGGTGCTCTGCGTGACGATCGCCCCGGCGCAGCTTCGCACCTGGCCGACCAGCGTGCGCAAGGAGTTCTGCATCGCCTCCATCGCTGCCAGCACATTGGCCGCTTCATCGCGGCCCCAGGCGCGCGGGTGGGTCTTCAGGTCACCGGCGGCCATGCAATCGATGTGGCGTTTGAGTTCGCTCATGCCACCGCGGGTGACGAGATAGAAGCAATGGAAAAGGTACCAGGCCACCACCAGCGCGGCCGCCACGAAGCCGATCTGCAGCAGCAGCTTTTGCTGTTGGGCGGCGATGCGCTGCTGAACGCGAGCATCCAGCGCCTGCAGGCTGCGCTGCGTGAGTTCGAGCATGCGTGCGGTGGCGGCTGCGCCAGCTGCCTGCAGCGGTGCGCCATCGGTGGGGCTCGCGCCGTCGGCCGGCAAAGCCTTGCGTGATTGGCGCATGAAGGCGTTGATCGGATCGAAGGCCTGCTGAAACTCCAGCGTCGGCTGCAGTGCCGGCTCTTCCTTGACGATGGCTTCGAAGCGTCCGAACAGCCGCTCGATCTGCTTGTAGAGCACATAGGTTTCGCCCTGAACGATGCGCCGGGCGACCGGCGTGGCTTCGCCGTTCGTTTGTGCCTGCGCGCCCAGATCGGCCACGCGCCCAATGGCAGCGCCCAGTTGCAAAGCCTCTTGCGTGGCGGCCAGCATCAGGCTGTAGGCGACCGGGTCGCTGTCGGTCGACAGGCCACTCTGGTCGGACACGCTGACGGCCGCGCGCAGCACTTGCTGCACCAAGCCATCGGCCTGGGCGTAGGCTTCGTCGGTGTCGCCCGAGACCTGCTTGAGCGGCTCAGCGCCCTGGTGCACGAACTTCAACGGCTCGCTCAAATCCATCGTCGGCGCGCCCGCTTTTTGAATCGATGCCAGCTTCTCGTTGAATGAATTCAACGCCGCCGACACATCGGTCTTGCCGGCGGCAATGGCACCTCGCATCTCGAGTGACTGTGTCAACGCAAGCATCAACTCGCGTTGCGCGCTCAAGCCCTGGCGCTCGGTCTTGTCGAGGTTGATCGAATGCAATGCGGAGCCCACGAAGAGCCACATCGACTGCATCAACACCAGCACGAACACCGCGGAGATGATCGTGGCCTTGCCGAGGAAGTGGATGTTGCGGAACAGGCGCACGCCGGGAGACCAGATTCCGTGGTGCGCGAAGAAGCCGATACGTTCCTTTGGCCTGGTCGAGGCGGGCAGAGGTGCGGCGTAGGAGGAAGCGTCGGCATCCATGTGGAGACCTCTTGGTTGCTTGTGGTTTTGAGGCCAGGGGCCGGCGCTGGCGTCAGTCTTTTGCCGCGGGGCTGACGTTGATCGAGCGCAGGTAGGCCACGAGGTCGCGGACCTGTTCATCGGTCAACTCGGCTTCCCAGGTCGGCATGAACTGGGAGCGACCCATCGAGGCCCCGCCTTTGCGGATGATCAGTGATAGATACGCATTGTTCTTGTCGCTGCTGCGCAGGTTGGCCGGGCGGGGCGTGTACAGGCGCGCGGCGCGGCCATTGCCATCGGCGTTGGTGCCGTGGCAGGTGACACAGTAATTGCCGTACACCAGGCCGCCACGAAAAACGGCCGCATCGGTGCTGTCCTTGGGCAACAAGGCGCCTTGCGCAGGGGCTTCTGCCGCCCGGCCGGTGGAGGCGCAGGCGAGGGCCAGCAGCGCGAAGGTCAACGCGGCCCGGTCCAGGGCTTTCATGGCTCGACCTCGACATCCATGCGCATGTCGGGGTGGATCGCGCATTCGACTTCGACCTTGCCGGGCTTGTCGAAGGTGACCGGGCGAACCTGACCGTTGCCGAACGAGCCGGTGTCGAACCCCTTGGCCGGTGACAGCGAGAACACGTTGTGCGCGAAGCTGTCCTCGTTGGAGAACTTGATCGTGTCGCCGACCTTGATCTTCAGCTTTTTGGTGCTGAAGCTCTTGTTCTTCTGTGTCACGACGACTTCGGCGGCATGCGCCGACAGCGTCAGGCACAGCAAGGGTAGCGCGATTGATGCGCGCATGGCAGACGAGAGAGGCATGGAGTTCTCCGGGCTGAGGCGTGATGGCCCGGTGGCATCGGTCGATGCGGCGCGGGTGGTTGGCAAAGTTTTCGACTGCAGGCCCGCCAACTTGAGCTGCGGCGAAGCGATTGCCCGTTAATCAGCCTCCATGAATCAGCCTCAATGGGCGTTCAGCGAAGCGCGTGTCGTGACGTACTGCCGCAAAGACCCGGATCGCGTTCAACCCCGTGCCGGGCTAACCGATAAGAAGCGATCGACAAAGCGTGCAGCCCGGGCTGCGTGCCATTGATGCTTCTAACCTTCAGGATGAACACCATGCAGAGCAAATCATTCAAGGCATTGTTGACCTTGGGCTGTGCCGCGGCCGTGAGCCTGGCGAATGCGGGCCCGGCGGCGGTCAGCGTGACGGATCGGGAAGGCCGGACCTATGTATTGGCTGCCGGTGACGCGAGCCTGCAAGGCTGGCGCCTGCCGGCCGTGCCGCCGCATCCCGAAGGCAACGAGCCGACGGCAGCACGGGTCGAGCTGGGGCGCAAGCTGTTTTTCGATCCGCGCCTGTCCGGTGACGGCAACATGAGCTGCGCGAGTTGCCACAGCCCGATGCTGGGTTGGTCAGACGGGTTGCCGACCGCCAAGGGCTTCAAAAGCCAGGTGCTGGGCCGCGCCACGCCGACGGTCGTCAACACCGCCTTCAACAGCGTGCAGATGTGGGATGGCCGCAAGCATTCGCTGGAGGATCAGGCCATGGGCCCGATGGAGGCGAATGTCGAGATGAATTCCGACCTGAACAAGCTGTTCGATTTCCTGAACGGCAACGCGGGCTACCGCACCTTGTTCGGCAATGCTTATCCGGGTGAAGCCATTTCTGTGGCGACGGTGTCGAAGGCCGTGGCCAGCTTCGAGCGCACCCTGATCAGCAACAACGCGCCTTTCGATCGCTGGATCGCTGGCGACCGCGCAGCGATGACGCCAGACCAGGTGCAGGGCTTTGCGTTGTTCGTTGACCCGGCCAAGGGCAATTGCGCGGCCTGCCACAGCGGCCCGAACTTCACCGACAACAGCTTCCACAACCTCGGCCTCGATTCATCGGTGAAGCCCGATGCCGACGCCGGCCGCTTTGCCATCCGCCCGGTGGCGGTGATGAAGGGCGCTTTCAAGACGCCGACCGTCCGCGAGGCGGCCAACACGGCGCCGTACTTTCATGACGGTTCGGCCAAGACCTTGGACGACGTGGTCGAGCATTACCGCAAGGGCGGCATCCGCCAGGCGAGCCTGTCGCCCGAGATGAAGCCTTTGAGCCTGACGCCGGGCGAGGTCCGGCAACTGGTGGCTTTTGTCGAAGCGCTGTCGACGCCGCCGAAGGCTTTCGAGGTGCCCGCGCTGCCGCGCTGATCGTCTCGTGCAGGGCCTGCTGAGTTCCGATGGGCAGCAGGTTCATTTCAGCTGATCGATCAGCAGCTAACCGAACAGAAGAGCGCCAGATCGACGCCTGATCGGGCGCCGATGCGCTGCTTCAGGCCCTGATCTGCAAGCGCAGCAAGTTGCTGCGCTCCCACACCGCCGCTTCTTCGTTGAGAAGAAACTGCGTGCGGGGGTTGGCGGCGGCCCAGCCGCTGGGCAAGGTCAGCACCGCGTTGCTGCCCTGGCGCTGCAGGTGCAGCATCTGCACATCGATGTCGGCACGTGCATGGCATTTGATGATGGCCAGCCGCAGGCACAGCGCCTGCCAGGCAAAGGCATCCTGGGCCAGCATCGCCTCGACCTTGCGCAGGCCGCCGCGCTGGGCGAGCACCAGGTCGGCCAGGCGGCGCTGCTGCGATTGCGAGAAGCCGGCCGCATCCACATGGCCGATGAGGTAAGCGCTGTGGCGATGGTGATCGTGGTGCGACACCATCATGCCCATCTCATGCAGCGCGCCAGCCCAATCGAGCTCGCGCGAGAGCGTGGCCGAGGCGCTGTCGCTACGCGCAGCCACTTGGCTATACAAGGTGCTGGCGACGAAGCGCACTCGGCTGGCCTGCGCGATGTCGACCTCGAAGCGGCGCTGCAGTTCGGCCACCGATTCATCGCGCACATCGAGCTGCTCAGGACTGTGGCCTTCAGCGCCGGCGTTCAATCGCTCGTCGAGATCGAAGATCACGCCCTGGCGCAAGGCGCCGCGCGCCGGCTGCAGTTTCGAGATGTCGAAATGCGTGGCCAGGGTGTAGAGGATCGACAACCCGCCGGCGATCACGGCGCGGCGGTCTTCCTTCAGGCCGGGCAGGCTCAGCTTGTCGACGCGGCCGGCTCGCAGGCATTGCTCCATGCACCAGCGCAGGCCTTCTGGCGTGATCACGCCATTGGTGATGTTGCTGGCCGCCAGCAGTTGCGACACCGCGCCGGCCGTGCCTGATGAGCCGAGCGCTTCTTTCCAATGCTTGGCAGCGAAGGGCACGAGCGCTTCTTCGAGTTCGGCGCCGGCGGCCACCTGCGCTGCGCGGAAAGCCTGTTCGGTGAAGCGGCCTTCGCCGAAGTAGCGCATTGACAGGCTGACGCTGCCAACCTGGAACGATTCGGCGCGCAGTGGCGTGCGGCCCTGGCCGAGGATCATCTCGGTCGATCGGCCGCCGATGTCGATAACCAGCCGGCGCTCGTCCGAAGGTTGCAGGCGGGCGACGCCGGCATAGATCAAGCGCGCTTCTTCGCGGCCCGAGATCACTTCGATCGCATGGCCGAGCGCCGATTGCGCGCGGGCCAGGAACTGATCGCGGTTGCGTGCCTCGCGCAAGGTTTGCGTGGCGACGGCGCGCACCTGCACGGCTGCATAACCGTCCAGGCGTTGGGCGAATCGCTTCAGGCAGGCCAGGCCGCGCTCCATCGCGTCTTCGGTCAGCAGGCCTTGCTCGTCGAGACCGGCGCCGAGACGAACCGTTTCCTTCAGGTAGTCGATGCGGCGATAGCGGCCGGGGCTGAGCTGGCCGATCTCGAGCCGAAAGCTGTTGGAGCCCATATCGATGGACGCCAAATGATCGGGCCAGCGCAAGGCTTCGTTGGAAGAGGAGGGGCGGGTCAAGGTCATCCTTCGATTGTCCGGAC
>CAHJWV010000411.1 GCA_903643055.1 Burkholderiales bacterium
GCGCTGTCAGGCGCTCCAGCATCGTCAGCCGGCCCACGACACTTGGCCGGCCATCCGGGTGATCGGTGATCGGTGCGATCAGGCGCTCGGGCAGCCACGGGCCCACGTAAGATTCGCGCTCGACCTGGGCGGCACGCAGGCGGTCGATGCTGAGCCGGGTGCGGTCATGAGCCAGGCTTCGGCGCTCAGCAATTCGGTGGCATCCACCGCTCGCCATCGCAGATACACCTCCTGAACCACATCTTCGGCTTCGGCGCGGATGCCGAGCATGCGGTAAGCCACCGCGAAGACATGGGCACGGTGGGTCTGAAACAGCGATAGATCGTTTTTCATGGCGTCAAGGCACGGGCCGTGTCTGGTTTTGGGTCTGGTTTTGGATGAGTTGGTTGGTGATGAGTGCGCCTCGGCAGTGCGCCCGGTCAGGTTTCGGGTTGGTGTCCGCGCCGCCTCGGTATCGTTTTTGCACACTTGTTCGGCGCCCCGCTCTGGCGGGGTCTTTCCAATCTAAGAGAATCAATGGTCCCACGTGAGAACTCCCGTTTTGACATGCTGAAAAAGCTGCTGTCTGGCTACGCCGCCCTCGAAGACCGCTACGACGAGCTGCTGGCTTCACCGGGTGTGCCGCGCCCGCACTGGGATGCGTTTCTGCGCACGCTGGCCGGGCGCGAAGGCCTGGGCGTTGGCGACAGCCTGTCGTTGATGGAGCGGCAGATCCGCGAGAACGGCATCACTTACAACGTTTATGCGGACCCCAAAGGCGCCGACCGGCCCTGGGAGGTCGATCCGCTGCCGCTGCTGCTGTCGTCGCGCGAATGGGAAAACATCGAAGCCGGCATCGCGCAGCGCGCCGAGCTGTTGAACCGCGTGCTGGGTGATATTTATGGTGATCAAACCTTGCTGCGCAGTGGCGCGATCCCGCCTTCGGTGATTTTCGGCCACAGCGGTTTTCTGCATCAGGTGCAGGGCATTCGCCCGCCCGGTGGCGTGCACCTGTTCAGTTATGCAGCCGATCTGGCGCGGTCGCCCGACGGCCGCTGGTGGGTCGTCAATGACCGCACGCAGGCACCGTCGGGCGCCGGCTATGCGCTGGAAAACCGGCTGGTGGTCTCGCGTGTGTTCCCCGAGCTGTTCCGGGATCTGCATGTGCAGCATCTGGCCTCGTTCTTCTCGAACCTGCGCGAGTCGCTGCTGCGCTGGGCACCCAAGGGCGATGGTCCCCCATTGATCGCCTTGCTGACGCCGGGCCCGTACAACGAAACCTATTTCGAGCATGCGCTGCTGGCGCGTTACCTCGGTTTTGCGTTGGTCGAAGGCAGCGATCTCACGGTGCGCGATGGCCGGGTCTGGATGAAGACCGTCGAAGGCCTGAAGCGCGTGCATGCGATTTTGCGACGCCAGGACGATGACTATTGTGATCCGCTGGAGCTGCGCTCGAACTCTGCGCTCGGCGTGGCCGGCCTGACCGACTGCGCCCGCCGCGGCACGGTGATGCTGGCCAACTCGCTTGGCTCGGGCGTGCTCGAATCGGGTGCCTTGCTGGGTTATCTGCCCAAGCTCAGCGAACAGTTGCTCGGCGAAAAGCTGCGCCTGCCTTCGGTGGCCACCTGGTGGCTCGGCGAGCCGGCTGCGTTCGATGACGCCTGGCGCCGCCTCGAACACATCATCATCAAGCCGCTCGATCGCGCCGCGCGCGACCCAGCGCAGTTCGGTGCCGACCTGTCGGCCGATGAGCGGGTGCTGTTGCGGGCACGGGTTGCCGCGCGCCCACAGCGTTATGTCGCTCAGGAATGGGTGCATGTGTCGCAGGCGCCGGTGCTGGAGCGCGGCCCGTCGTCGAAGGCCGATCAGATCACCGCACGCACGGTCGGGCTGCGCGTGTTCGCGATTGCCACGCCGAACGGCTACAAGGTGCTGCCGGGCGGCTTGACGCGTGTGGCCAGCGATGGCGATTCACGTGTCATCGGCATGCAGCGCGGTGGCCGCTCAAAAGACACCTGGGTGCTGTCCGACGGCCCGGTCAACGCGTCGTTCTCTTTGCTGTCGAGCACGGTCACGGCAGCGGACCTCGTTACGTCGCGTGGCAACGTGCCTTCGCGCACCGCTGAAAACCTGTTCTGGTTCGGCCGTTATGGCGAACGCTGCGATACCGCCGCGCGCCTGCTTCGGGTCGCGATTGCAAGCGTGCTTGGGCAGGGTGACAGCCTCGCCGATGACCGCACCGATGGCCTGGTGCCGGCGCTGGCGTTGGCCATCAAGTTGTCCCTGATCGATACGGAGGAAAACCCCGGCACCGAGTTGTTGCGCGCGGCCACCCATCCCGAAGAAGGGCTGAGCCTGCGGCTGCGGCAGCTGTCGCGGGTGGCTTTCAATCTGCGCGACCGCATGTCATCCGACAACTGGCGCACCTTGAACCGCTTGACTGGAGACCCGGTGTTCCAGCGCGGCAGCTCCTTGCCACTGGCCTTGGGCTGGCTCGACCGGGCTGTCACGACGATGATGACCTTGTCGGGTTATGTGCTCGATGGCATGACCCGCGGTACGGCTTGGCGCTTTCTGTCGATCGGGCGCCGGCTCGAACGCTTGTCCAGCCTGTGCAACACGCTGCAGATTGCGATCCGCGAAGGCCGCGGCGGTGGCCTCGACTGGCTGCTGGAGCTGGCCGATTCGACCGTCACTTACCGTTCGCGTTACCTCGTGACGCCTGAATGGCTGCCGGTGCTCGACCTGCTGGTGCGCGATGACACCAACCCGCGCTCGGTGGCGTTCCAGGTCAAGGGCCTGGTCGAGTACGTCGACAAGTTGGAGCGGGCTCATGGCCGCTTCGCAGGCAGCGTGTTAATGCCCGCGCATGCGGCCTTGCTGGCCTTGCAGCCACAAGACCTGCATCCGGAGAGTGAAGCTTTGTCTGCCCTGCTGGAACAACTGCTGCGCGCGTCGCACACGGTGTCGGACGAGCTGACATTGAAGTTCTTCTCGCATGCCGATTCGCGCAGCGTGCTGTCGCTGGTGGCTTAGCTGTTGGCTTCGTTCGCGGCTTGGATGATGGCGATGCGTTCAACGGCGGGACAAGGGACGGCGAATGACCAACGAACATCAAGCGCGATCGAACCCGGATGGACACTCGGACGGGCATCAGAGCGGAAGTCGAAACATGAAAGCTGAGCGCTACACCGTCGAACACGAGACACGCTATGTCTACACCGCGCCGGTGTCGCAGTCATGGCAACTGGCGCGCTTGACACCCAGGCAGTTGCCTTGGCAAAAGCTGTTGTCGTGCGCGATCCAGATCGACCCGCCACCCGACGAGCGGCATGACGCGCCCGACAGCTTCGGCAACAGCGTGACCCATTTCGGCCTGCATGGCGCGCATCGCGTGCTGCGGGTTCGCATGCAATGCCAGGTTGATGTCAGCGAGCGGCCTTCAGCGGAATCGACGCCCTTTGCCAGCTGGGAGAGCGTGCGTGAACAGGTGCGGCGCAACCCGCAGCTCGATGAGCTGAATGCGGCACGCATGAGCGAGCCGACCGCGCTGGTGCCTTTGTCGGAGGGGGCTCGGGTGTACGCACTGGACTCTTTGACGGTCGGTCGCGACTGGCTGGAAGCCGTCACCGACCTGATGCAGCGCATCCATGCGCATTTCGAGTTTGACCCCGACGCCACCACCGTCAGCACCTCGGTCGATG
>CAHJWV010000412.1 GCA_903643055.1 Burkholderiales bacterium
CCCGCGATAGCTGCTGCGATACGCCCTGAAGCTGAAGACGGCGCGCCCACGGGACTGTGCCTCGTCGATGGCATGGATTCACCGATCCAGCGGCTGCACCCTGCGATCAAGGGCGTCTGGGGCGCGCAAAGCTCAGGCGCCAACATCGTGTCGTTCAATGCACGCGCTTTCGAGTCTTACGGCAAGACGCAGCGGCAAGGCGAGAACGCGCCGATCGGCGAGCGGGCCGCATTTGCCTACACCACGGCGTTGAACCACCTGCTGGCCACCGGTTCGCGCAACCGCATGCAGGTGGGCGACACCTCCACCGTGTTTTGGGCCGACAGCCCCAACCGCTTCGATGGCGAATTCGCGCTGGCCGATTTCTTCGGCGAGAACCGGGACGCCCCTGACCGCGGCGTGCAGGCCGTCGCCGCCTTGCAGCAGGCCGTGCAGGCCGGCAAGCTGCCAGTCGGCGAACGCGACACGACCTTCTTCGTGCTCGGCTTGGCCCCCAATGCGGCACGCATCAGCGTGCGCTTCTGGCTGCGCGCGCCATTCTCCGAACTGGCGCCACGCGTCCTTCAACATTTCGATGACCTGCGCGTGGTGCGGCGCTATGACAGCGATCCGCTGACACCTTCGCTCTTTCGGCTGCTGACCAGCATTGCGCTTCAAGGCAAGGTCGACAACGCACCGCCGCGCCTGGCCGGGGAATGGATGCGCGCGATTCTCGAAGGCCTTCCCTACCCCGTCACGCTGCTGCAGGCCGCCGTGATCCGGTGCAGGGCCGAACGCGATGTCACCCATCTGCGCGCCGCCATCCTCAAGGCCTGGTTCAACCGGGCGCGCCGCCGCCATGCCGACGCTTCCCCACCGCCTGTTTATTTCATGGAGACCCTCGACATGCAGCAAACCGAGCCCCCCTACCTGATCGGCCGCCTGTTCGCGGCGCTGGAGCGCATCCAGCAAAGCGCACAGCCCGGCATCAACGCCACCATCCGCGACCGCTATTACGGCGCGGCTTCGACCACGCCCGCCAGCGTGATCCCGACCCTTTTGAAACTGAAGAACGCTCACCTGAAGAAGCTTCCCGACGCGCAAGAGGCTTACTTCGAGCGCCTGATCGGCGAGATCTTCCAAGCGCTGAACGCGATCCCGCGCCAGCTCACCCTGCCGCAGCAAGGCGAGTTCGCGCTGGGCTACTACCACCAGCGCCAAAGTTTCTACGCGCGCAAGGAAAAGCCCTCCGCCGCAGACCCCGACGGCACGACCGACATCAACCCCCATCCATCCAACGGAGAGTCCGAATGAGCCTGACTGCACGCCACGATTTCGTGTTGTTATTCGATGTGAAAGACGGCAACCCCAATGGCGACCCCGATGCCGGCAACCTGCCAAGGCTCGACGGCGAAACCGGCCACGGCCTCGTCACCGATGTGGCGCTCAAGCGCAAGGTTCGCAACTTCGTCGGCCTGGTCAAGGATTGCCAGCCGCCGTACGACATTTACATCAAGGAGAAAGGCGTCTTGGAGCGAGTTCATCGCACGGCCTACAAAGCCATCGGCGCTGAAGCCGAGCTGGAAGGCGACAGCAAGGACGGCAAGAAGAAGCGCAAAGGCAGCGAAACCAGCGTCGCCAAAGCACGTGAGTGGATCTGCGACAACTTCTTCGACGTCCGCACCTTCGGCGCCGTGATGTCAACGGGCGTGAACTGCGGCCAGGTGCGCGGCCCGGTGCAGCTGACCTTCGCGCGCTCCATCGATCCGATCGTGGCCTCCGAACATTCGATCACCCGCATGGCTGTGGCCAGCGAGGCCGAGGCTGAGAAGCAGGACGGCGACAACCGGACCATGGGGCGCAAGCACACGGTGCCCTATGGCCTCTACCGCTCACATGGTTTCGTTTCGTCCTTTCTCGCGAAACAAACTCATTTCGGTGCCGATGACCTGGAGCTCTTTTTCCAAGCGCTGGAGGGCATGTTCGAACACGATCGTTCGGCGGCGCGTGGCGAAATGTCGACCCGTGGTCTCTATGTGTTCAAGCACGAAAGCGAACTCGGTAATGCGCATGCCCATGCCTTGTTCGATCGGCTGACGGTCAAGGCTCTCGATGCCTCGACGCCCGCGCGTGGCTTCAACGCTTATGCGGTGCAATTCGATGGCCAAGCCCTGGAAGTCGGCCAGACCTTGCAGGCCGCTCCCCATGTGAGCTTGACGCGTCGCATCTGATCCGCCCGCGATGTCGGCCACTGGCGTAGACAGCCCGGACCCGATCACCTTGTCGGCCTTGCAGCACTGGGCTTACTGTCCGCGCCAGTGCGGCCTGATCCATCTGGAACAGGCTTTCGACGACAACGTGCACACCTTGCGCGGGCAGGCAGTTCACCGCACGGTCGACCAGCCCGGCATGGAGCTGCGCGCCGGCCTGCGCATCGAGCGCGCGCTACCGCTGTGGAGCGAAGCCCTCGGCCTGATCGGCAAGGCCGACGTGGTGGAGTTCGAACCCGACGGCACACCCTACCCGGTCGAATACAAGCACGGCTCCCGGAACAAGGCTGCAGAGATCGCCGCTTGCGATGACCTGCAGCTCGCCGCGCAGGCCGTCTGCCTTGAAGAGATGACCGGCCGGCCCGTGGCCGAAGGGGCACTGTTCTATGCGAGCTCCAAGCGGCGCCGGGTGGTGCCGATCACGCCCGCGTTGCGCAGCGATGTTCACGAGACCACGCAGGCGGTGCGCCAGATGCTGGCGCTCGGCGTGCTGCCTGCGCCGACCCACGACACCCGCCGCTGCAAGGCCTGCTCGCTGCGCGAGCGATGCCAGCCCGAAGCCATGCGCCGGCTGCCACTGGCGGCGCCCGAGGCGCTGTTCGACCCCGATGCCTGACCGGCACTACTCGGAGCTTGCATGCAACTGCTCAACACGCTGTACGTGACCTTGCCGGAAAGCTACCTGCGCCTGGACAACGACACCCTTCGCGTCGAAGTCGAACAGGAGACGCGCCTGCGCGTCCCCTTGCATCACCTGCATGCTGTGGTGTGCTTCGGGCATGTGAACCTCAGTGCGCCGTTGATGCACCGGCTGGCCGACGAAGCGATCGCGCTCGTGCTGCTCGATGCCAACGGCCGATTCAAGGCG
The DNA here is from genome assembly GCA_903643055.1 of Burkholderiales bacterium. The sequence continues at coordinate 3,118 of CAHJWV010000412.1, forward strand.
CGCCTGGAGGGAGGCATCAGCGGCAACGTGCTGCTGCGGCAGGCGCACCACCGTGTGGTGGGTGACCCGAGCTTCACGCTGTCGATCGCGCGCTGCATCGCCGCGGGCAAGTTGAAAAATCAGCGACAGGTGCTGCAACGCGGCGCCCGCGAAGCCCGGCAGGGTGACGACGAAGCCTGCCTGAACCGCGCGGCTCAAGACCTGGCGGCCTCGCTGCGTGCCTTGCCGGCTGCGCCGTCGCTCGATCACGTGCGCGGCATCGAAGGCGAGGCCGCGCGCACCTATTTCGAGGCGCTGACCCGTCTTGTCAGGCCCGACCTTCGTGATGTGTTCGCGATGAACGGCCGCAGCCGTCGGCCACCGCGTGACCGCATGAATGCGCTGCTGTCTTTCCTCTATGCGATGTGGATGAACGACTGTCGAAGCGCCTGCGAGGCCGCTGGCCTCGATCCCCAGATCGGCTTTCTGCATGCGG
>CAHJWV010000413.1 GCA_903643055.1 Burkholderiales bacterium
GTGACGGCGGCATGCAGCAGATAGCCGCCGGTCGAATGCTGAACCCCCTTCGGTTTGCCGGTCGACCCGGAGGTGTAAAGCAAAAAGAGCGGATGTTCGGCACTGACCCATTCGGGCTCGCAGACCTCCGGCTGAGCCGCCGTCAACTCATGCATCCACAGGTCACGCGCCGGATTGAAGGCCACATTGCCGCCGGTGCGGCGATAGACGACCACGTTTTTGATGCTGTCGCAGCCACCGAGCGCCAGCGCCTCATCGACGATCGCCTTCAGCGGCAAGCGCTTGCCGCCACGCAGTTGTTCGTCGGCGGTGATGACCAGCACGGCACCCGCATCTTCGATGCGGTCACGCAGGCTTTGCGCTGAGAAACCACCGAATACCACCGAGTGCGTTGCGCCGATGCGCGCGCAGGCCTGCATCGCCACCACGCCTTCGATCGACATCGACATGTAGATGACGACACGGTCGCCGCGCTGAACGCCTTGCGCCTTCAGCGCATTGGCCATGCGGCAGGTCTTGGCCAGCAGTTCGCTGTAGGTGATGCGTGTGACCTGGCCGTCATCGGCTTCGAAGATGATCGCGACCTTGTCGCCCAGGCCGGCTTCGACCTGCTTGTCGAGGCAGTTGTACGAGACATTCAAGGTGCCGTCTTCGAACCACTTGAAGAACGGTGCGTTGCTGGTGTCGAGCGCCTTCGTGAAAGGCTTTTTCCAGCTGACGAACTCGCGGGCCAGGCGCGACCAATAGCCTTCGTAATCGGCTTCGGCTTCAGCGCACAGCTGGTCGTAGGCGGCGATGCCGGACACATGCGCGCCCTCCATGGCCCGTGCCGTCGGCGGATAGATCTTGGTGGCGGAATCGGTCATCTCTCTCTCCAAACCCATGTGGAATTCACTGCACGCGCACCTTAGACAGGTGCTCTTACGAACGGCTGACTCAAAGGCACTTGCTGTCGCGACCCGAAGTTTGTCATGGTGCGACACCTAAAATCGCGAACACCTGTGCAATCCCCTCAAAGACTTTGATGACCCTGCCTGCCGATCCATCACCACGCAAACTCCGCCCGCTTCCCCGCTGGATCTTCGCCAGCCGCTGGCTGCAACTTCCTCTGTACCTCGGCTTGATCGTCGCGCAGTGCGTCTACGTATTTCACTTTTGGGTCGAACTGGTCCATCTGGTCGAAGCCGCCTTCGGCAACCAGAATGCGCTGCAGGCAGTCTTTACCGCGGTCGGCGTGCATGGCACCGAAGCCCAGGGCACCCAGCTGACCGAAACCACGATCATGCTGGTCGTGCTCGGCCTGATCGACGTGGTGATGATCTCCAACCTGTTGATCATGGTGATCGTCGGCGGCTATGCCACCTTCGTCTCGCGCATGGACCTCGACGGCCACCCCGATCAGCCGGAATGGCTGAGCCATGTCAATGCCTCGGTGCTGAAGGTCAAGCTGGCCACCGCGATCATCGGCATCTCGTCGATCCACTTGCTGAAGACCTTCATCAACGCGGGCGCGCTGACTGACCGTGTGCTGATCGCGCAGACCGTCATCCACGTCGCGTTCCTGTTTTCGGCACTGGCCATTGCGTGGACCGACCGCATCCTCAGTCCGCCGGCTTCGGGCGATCACTGAGCAAGAGGGCTCAGTTGCTGGCGCCTTCGGGCTGCGCCGCGCCGTTCGGCCACCACAAGAATCGCGGTGCCCAGTAGGCCCGCGATCACCGAGCCCCCAAGCACACCGATCTTGACCTGCGTATCGAAGGCCGGCCCGTGGCCCTCGAAGGCCAGGCCACCGATGAACAAGCTCATTGTGAAGCCGACACCGCACAGCACGCACACGCCGAAGAACTGAGCGCGATTCGCGCCCGTCGGCAGCTCGCTGTGGCCGATCACCGTCAGCAGCCAGGACGATCCGAACACCCCCACTGCCTTGCCCAGCACCAGCCCGGCTGCAATGCCCAGCGGCACGGTTTGCGTCAAGGTCGCGACATTCACGCCTTGCAGCGACACCCCCGCGTTGGCAAAGGCAAACACCGGCAGCACGACGAACGCAACCCACGGGTGCAGCGCATGCTCGGCGCTTTCCAGCGGTGAATGGCCGTCGTCGCCTCGAAGCGGTATTGCCAGCGCCGTGGCCACGCCGGCCAAGGTGGCGTGGATGCCCGACTTCAACACGCACAACCAGACGATCAGGCCGACGAACAGATAAGGCAGCACGCTCATCACGCGTGCACGATTGAGCGCGAACAGCACGGCGCAGCCCGCCATCGCCGCGGCCAGCATCGGCAACGACAGATGGGCGGTGTAGAAGAAGGCGATCACGACGATCGCGCCCAGGTCATCGATGATCGCGACCGCCGTCAGAAAGACTTTCAGCGAGGTCGGCACGCGCGAGCCCAGCAGCAACACGATGCCCAGCGCAAAGGCGATGTCGGTGGCAGCGGGAATCGCCCAGCCGCGCAGCGCTGTTGCATCACCCTGGTTGATGGAAGCGTAGATCAGCGCCGGCACCGCCATGCCGCCCAGGGCAGCAACCACCGGCAGTAGCGCCTGACGTCGGCTGGACAACTCGCCGACCAGCAGCTCACGCTTGATTTCCAGGCCAACGAGAAAGAAGAACACCGCCATCCACAGGTCATTGACCCACACGACGAGCGGCTTGGCCAACACGAATGCGCCATCGCCGATGCGCACTTCACCGGGGATCTGCCGAAACGCTTCATAACTCGCGCCCCACGGTGAGTTGCTCAGCACCAAAGCCGCCAATGCGGCAATTGCCAGCACGATCCCACCAGCCGACTCCGCGCCCAAGAAGCGACGAAACGCTGCACTGATCAAATTCATCCCCTTGAGTAAACTGGCGGCCCCATTGCCGCGCCCACTTTTACGCGGCGCCCCACCCGAGATGCA
>CAHJWV010000414.1 GCA_903643055.1 Burkholderiales bacterium
GGACGGCATTGGTCGTTCCCAAAGGCTCGCCGATCAAGACCTTGTCTGATCTCAAAGGCAAGAAGGTCGCGGCCACCAAGGGCACCGATCCTTACCTCTTTCTGCTGCGCGCGCTGCACTCGGTCGGCCTCAAGCGCAGCGACATCGAACACGTGGCGCTGCAGCATGCCGATGGCCGCGCCGCGCTGGAGCAAGGCCGTGTCGATGCCTGGGCCGGGCTCGACCCGCTGATGGCTGCCAGCGAACTCGATGCCGGCTCGACGCTGCTGTATCGCAACGTGGGCTTCAACACCTATGGCTTCCTGAACGTGCGCGAAGACTTTCTCGCGCAGCGCCCCGAAGAGGTCAAAAGGGTGATCACGGCCTATGAGCGCGCGCGGCGCTGGATCATCGCCAACCCGAGCGAGGCCGCCAAGATCCTGTCGGAAGAGGCCAAGGTCAGCCTGCAAGTCGCGCTGCTGCAGATCAAGCTGCGCACCGACCTGAGCAGCCCGCAGCCGACCACCGAACACGTCAAGGCGCTGCAAGCTGCCGCACCGATCCTGCTCGATGAACAACTGGTCAAGCCCGGCACCGACCTGAACCGCGTGATCGCCGACCTGGTCGACACCCGCTTCGCGCAGGCGCTGACCCGCAGCACGGCCTGAACCGATGAGCGCGCCTGCTGCGCTGCCGCGCGATCGGCCATCGCCGGTGTTGGCATCGGCATCCGAGCCAAACACAGGGGCCGCAACGGCGATCTCGGCAGCCCCATCGGGCGATCCGGTGCCGGGTTCGCCCAAACCGGCAGCTCACCCGTCCGTTCATCCATCAGAAGGCGGCCCGCTGCGGCAGGGCTCCGTGCCATCGTTGCGAAAGACGTGGCGGCCGCCACTCGCCTGGCTGGGTGCCCTCCCGTCGCTGCTGGCCCTGGCTTCGGCAGAGCTGGCCGTGCGGGCAGGCTGGGTCGGCAGCAACCTGCTGCCCGCGCCGAGCGAGGTGCTGCGCACCTTGTTCTCGTTCGGCACGCAGGGCCTGGCCCGGCATGTGCTGACCAGCACGGCGCGTGTGGCCGCGGGTTTTGCAATCGGCTCGGGTTTGGCGCTGGGGTTCGGCGCCTGGGTCGGCCTGTCACGGCGCGGCCATGCCTTGCTCGACCCGAGCTTTCAGGCGCTGCGTGCCATTCCATCGCTCGCCTGGGTGCCGGTGCTGTTGCTGTGGCTGGGCATCGATGAAGCGCCGAAGCTCGCGTTGATCGCCATCGGCGCCTTCTTCCCGGTCTACATGGGCGTGGTCTCGGGCGTGCGCGATGTCGACCGCAAGCTCGTGGAAGTCGCGCAGATGGCGGGCCTGTCGGGCCCCGCCTTGATGCGCCGCGTGCTGCTGCCGGCGGCGTTGCCGGCGGTGTTCACCGGCTTGCGCAACGGGCTGAGCCTGGCATGGATGTTCATGGTGGCGGCCGAATTGATCGCCGCCAGCAGCGGGCTGGGCTATCTGTTGACCGACGGCCGCGAGACCGGCCGTGCCGACATCGTGTTCGGCGCCATCGTGCTGCTCGCGCTGCTCGGCAAACTGAGCGACACCGCGATGCAGCGGCTGGAAGCACGATGGCTTGGCTGGCGCGACAACTTCGGCGGGCACGAATGAGCAACCCATCGACCGATCCCGCCCTGCCGCTGCTCGACCTGCATGTGCAGGCCAAGCATTACGGTGATGTCGCCGTGATCGCCGATCTGCGCCTGGCGCTGCAGGCCGGCGAGATCCTGAGCGTGGTCGGCGCCAGTGGTTGCGGCAAGAGCACGTTGCTGCGCATCATCGCCGGGCTGGACCGCGACCATGTCGGATCACTTCAACTCGACGGTCAGCCCAGGCAAGGCCTGACGCGCGACATCGGCTTCATCTTCCAGGAGCCCCGGCTTTTTCCCTGGCTCAACGTGGCCGACAACATCGCGTTCTCGTCGGGCTCATCGGCCAGGCGCGACGATGCCCTGAGTGCGCAAGTCGACGCCTTGCTTCACGAAGTCGGCTTATCCGGCTTGGGCCAGGTCTTGCCCAAGCAGCTGTCGGGCGGGCAGGCGCAGCGGGTTGCGATCGCCCGGGGCCTGTTCACCCGGCCGCGTGTGCTGCTGCTCGACGAGCCCTTCTCTGCCGTCGACGCCTTCACCCGCATGAAGCTGCAAGACCTGCTGATCACGCTCACCGAGCGCCATGCCATCGGCATGATCGTCGTCACGCATGACATCGATGAAGCGGTGGTGCTGAGTGACCGCGTGCTGGTGCTGGACGCACAGCCCGGCCGCCTCAGAGAAGAGATTCAAGTCGGTCTGCCGCGCCAGCGTGATCGCCGAAACCCGCAACTGGCCGAGGCACGCGCCCGCGTGTTCGACAGCCTGCGTGCGGCGCATGCGCTTTGAGCGCTGAGCCGCACGGGCCATTGTGACACCTAACGTTTGATGACCACGGTGCCCGCGAGCTTGTCATGCCAGCCCTGTTTGCGCGCATCGAATGCCACCCACAAGATGCCCAGGCCCAGCGGCAGCATCGACACAAAATACGCGAGATATCGGCCGATGGATTGGCCGAGCGACAGTGGGCCACCGGTCTTTGCATCGACCACTTTCGCCGAGATGACCATCT
>CAHJWV010000415.1 GCA_903643055.1 Burkholderiales bacterium
TCGTCGAGGCCGACCGCCGGCAAGCCGGTCGGCTGGCCTTTCGCGTCGATCTCCTTGACGCCGGCCAGATGCAGCAGCGCATACAAGAGCATCGAGGCATGCCCGACCGACAGCACGAAGCGATCGCGGTTCGGCCAGTCGGGCACATCCGGGTCGTAGCGCAGAAAGTCTTTCCACAGCGTGTGACCCACCGGCGCCAACGCCATCGGCGTGCCGGGGTGGCCGGAGTTGGCTTTCTCGACCGCGTCAATCGCGAGCGTTCGAATCGTGTCAATGGCCAAGCGATCGTTCATGCGAAAACTCCTTGTCAGGCACGCCAGTGGCGGCCGCGGGTTGATCGGTGCGGTGTGAGCGGGCATGCTTCGGAGATATTCATCGAGCAGTCTTATCGGAAGGTCGTATCGGAAAATCTCTCGCAGAAATTTGAATTCAGGCAACCCAACCAAACATACCGCCAATTCAAAGGGAATTCTGTCGGCGAGAAAGCTGAAATCCCCGACCATCAAACCCCATCCATACTCTCAGCATCTCTGGTTGACAATATTCTGATCGCCCAACTTCACACTACTTTATAGGGTGTTTCGGCTTGCCAAACCAGGCGGTTTGACGCGATCTGGTTCAGCCATGCTGATCGGCTTAGAACCATGTTGGCACGGCAAGAAAGCCCTTACAAGCAAACACAGATTCCCTGTGTATGGAGTTTGTGATTTGTAGGTTTTCTCTGATTTTCAAATGGCATTTCGGCCGACATATAAATAATCGACGACCGCTTGAAACAATATCGCCAAATGGGCATGAGGCATTCCATTGGCGCCGATGTGGAGCGGCTGAATCCACCCGTTTGACGATGAACCGCACCGGCCCACATAAAGGCGCTCGTGGCTTCGACCACAATTTGAGCTGCGACGCCGGCCGACCGTTTTGACGACAGGCCCGCATCTTCTCGTGCGCCAATACTCGCTCCCCTCTTTACGCCAGGAAGCCCATGACTGAATCCTCCACCTCGCCCTCCCTTCCCCACCGGCCGCCCACCATCGCCCCCTATGGCGCATGGCACTCGCCGATCACGGCCGAGCAGGTGGCGGCCGGCGTGAGGCCGCTGTCTTGCCCACGCATCGTCGGAGATCGATTGTTGTGGCTCGAAGGCTTGCCCGAAGAAGGCGGCCGGGTGGCGATCGTCGAACAAGGCGCCGATGGCCGCGCCCACACCTTGACCCCGGCTCCGTTCAACGTGCGCAGCCGCGTGCATGAATATGGCGGTGGCGCCTTCACCGCCATCGATCAGACGATCTGGTTCTCGAACTTCAGCGACAACCTTGTTTATCAACAGCAAGGCCGCGCGGCGTCGCAACCGATCACGAACGACTCGCAGCAGCGCCATGCCGATTTCGAACCCGACCTCGCCCGCCACCGCTTGATTGCCGTGCGCGAAGACCACCATGCCACGCCAGAGCCGGTGAACAGCCTGGTCGCCTTGCCGCTCGACGGCGGCGCAGCACTCACGCTGGCCGAAGGGCACGACTTCTATGCCGCGCCGCGCTTGTCGCCCGATGGCCGCCGCCTGGCCTGGCTGTGCTGGCGCCACCCATTGATGCCTTGGGAAGGCACCGAGCTGTGGCAGGCCGAGATCGGCGCCGATGGCCGCCCACAGTCGGCACGCCAACTGGCCGGCGGCCCGGCCGAATCACTGTGTCAACCGGCGTGGTCGCCGGACGGGGTGCTGCATGTGATCAGCGACCGCAGCGGCTTCTGGAACCTTTACCGCGTCGATGCCGATGGCACGCTGAGCGCGCTGTGCCCGATGGCGGCCGAGTTCGGCCGGCCGATGTGGCAGTTCGCCCAATCCGACTACGGCTTCAACGGGCCGGGCGAAATCATCGCCCGCTGCGGCGTCGATGCGCAAAGCCAGTTGCTGCGCATCGCACTGCCCAGCGGCCATGTCACACCCCTCGAGACCGGCTACGACGACATCTCCGAGCTGCGCGTCAGCCAAGGCCAAGTGCTGATGGCGGCCGGCTCGCCCGCGCAGGCCCAATGCGTGGTTCGGCTTTCTCTTGCCAATGGCACTCTTGCCAATGGCTCTCTTGCCGATGGCACTCTTGCTGATGGCACTCTTGCCAATGTCAAACATCTCGCTGTTGTCACGCAGCAGGTGCTGGCGCGCAGTGCCGACACGCAGCTCGGCGACGCGCTGCTGTCGATCCCGAAGGCGATCCGCTACCCCAGCGCCCACGGTCGCCACGCGCATGCCTTCTTTTATGCGCCACACAACGCGGCCTTCGCAGCGCCCGAGCGCGAAAGGCCGCCGCTGATGGTCATCATCCATGGCGGGCCGAGCAGCGCGACGGTCAGCACGCTGCGGCTCGCGGTGCAGTACTGGACCAGCCGCGGCTTCGCGGTGCTCGACGTCAACTACGGCGGCAGCACCGGCTTTGGCCGCGCCTACCGCGAGCAGCTCAGTAGGCAGTGGGGCATTGTCGATGTCGAAGACTGCGTGGCAGGAGCGCGTTATCTCGCCGAGCAGGGCTGGGTCGACGGCGAGCGCA
>CAHJWV010000416.1 GCA_903643055.1 Burkholderiales bacterium
CTGCGCCGATTCGACCAGCCGCACGATGCGCGCCAGCGTCGACTCCGCTCCCAGCGCGGTCGTGCGCAGCACCAGCAAGCCTTCGCCATTGACCGCTCCGCCGGTGGCTGCGCTGCCTGGCGTTTTATCTACCGGCAGGCTCTCGCCGGTGATCAGCGATTCATCGACCTGGCTGTGGCCTTCGACCACCACGCCATCGACCGGCAGCCGCTCGCCGGGCAGCACGACGACCAGATCGCCGATGCGCAACTCGGCGATTGGCAGCTCGCTGTCGACGCCGCTGCGCCGCACGCGGGCGGTCTCGGGCCGCAAGGCATTCAGTGCGCGGATCGCATCGGTGGTCTGCCGCTTCGCGCGGGCTTCCATCCATTTGCCCAGCAGCACCAGTGTGATGACCAGCGCCGAAGTTTCGAAATCCAGGTGCGCGCCGTGGCCGGGGGAGCCGGCGCTTTGATACAGGCGGTACAAGCTCAAGCCATAAGCGGCGCTGGTGCCAAGCGCGACCAGCAAGTCCATGTTGCCGGTGCGAGCCTTCAGCGCGCGCCAGGCCGCGCGATAGAAACGCGCGCCGAAGATGAACTGAACTGGCGTGGCCAACAGTAATTGCAGCCAGCCTGGCAGCGCCAGGTCGAGCCCCAAGGGCATGCCCCACATCGGCAGCACCAACGGTGCCGAGAGCAAGGCGGCCAGCAGCACGCGTCTGCCGTCGCCAAGCGGGCGTTGGGCGGTTGCGCTCACGGTTGCTTGCGCGGCCTCCGGCCGAACGGCATAACCCGCTTCTTCGATGGCGCGGGTCAGCCGAGCGGCGTCAACGTCTTTGCTACTGAAGCTCACCTGCGCACGCTCGGTGGCCAGGTTGACCTCGGCCGACAGCACGCCGGGCACGCGCCGCAGTGCCTTTTCGACGCGGGCCGAGCAACTGGCACAGCTCATGCCGTCGATCGGCAGCGACAGCGTTTGCGATGGCACGCGGTAGCCGGCTTGTTCGATCACGCTGCGCAGGCCATCGAGCGTCACCGAGCCGTCATGCGCGACGCTGGCGGCCTCAGTGGCGAGATTGACGCTGACCCCCGAGACGCCCAAGACCGCGCTTAAAGCCCGCTCGACGCGCATGGCACACGACGCGCAACTCATGCCCTCGATCGGGATCGTCCAGCGGGCAGTCGGCTTCAATTCATCGGCAGGAAGGGGCAGCGTGACGGTGGTGTTCATCGGCGGGGAAGGTTTCAGCGGCAGGCTGCGGCGTGTTCGCCGCGCCTTCATGCGCAAGCGTCCGATGGTGGCAGAGTCGAGCCTCCCCGGCGTGGCCGGGGTCTTGTCGGGATGGGCGGGTTAAGTGCAGGTGAAGTAAGGGTGAAGTGAAGTCTGCTGGCGGGCGTCAATACCGACTGACGAAAGAGGGCGTGTTCAAGCTCAGCGAAGCCATCTTGCGGCATTCGGTGGCACAAGCTCGGCAGCTGCGGGCGCAGGCGCGACAGTGGTCCATCTCGTGGCGGCTGCATTCGTCACCGCAAGTCGCGCAGGCATCGGCGCACAGGCCGCAGATGGCCTGCACCAGTTCGCTGTTGCGCACCATCGCGGCGGCGGCCATCTGACACAGTGCGGCGCAGCCGATGGCAAGCCCAATGCAGCGCGCCATCATTTTCGGATCGGGTTCACGCAGGCAGGCCGAGGCGCAGTGGCTGCAGGCCACCGCGCAGTCGTTGCAAGCCTTGATGCAGTTGTCAAACGCATTCGGGTCATGGCATCTCCTTCTCCGGCCGTTCATCGCAGCGGCGGTCGGCTGCGATCGGGCTTGATCTTGCCGAGGTCGCCGCCACGATGCACGCCATACCCCTGCGCGTTGCCACGGCACCTGGCCTGCGGGCCTGTGCTTGTGCCGGCGCGCGGAACGCCGCATCGCGAGCCCACGCCGCCTTCGCGCCAAGGTCATGCAGCCGTGGCAGCCAGTGCTGAACTCAATGCCCCGCATGCGCGCCGGGCTTGCGCACCTGCACTTCGATCTGCGGCCTTGTGTCGCTGGGGGCCGCGGTCGGCTTGTTGACCTCCGCCGGCGTGTCTGATGCCCCGCGCAGCGGTTCGGCCAGCGCGCCGGTCCACTCGTAAGCCTGCGTGCCGGGCGGGTGCGTGTACCAGCCGGGGTCGCTGTAGTCGTCGGGCTTCTGCTGCTTGCGCACCTTCAGCGTCGTGAACATGCCGCCCATGTCGAGCGGGCCGAACGGGCCGTCGCCGCCCATCATTGGCGCGGTGTTGTCGGGCAGCGGCATCGCCATCTCCGACATGTCGCCCATGCCGTGCTCGCCCATTGCCATGTAGCCGGGGATCAGCCGGTTGATCTGCTGCGCGATGCCTCGGGTATCGACGCCGATCATCGTCGGCAGGTTGTGCCCCATCGCATTCATCGTGTGGTGGCTCTTGTGGCAATGAAAGGCCCAATCGCCTTCGGCATCGGCAATGAACTCGATCTGGCGCATCTGGCCGACTGCCAGATCGGTCGTCACCTCCGGCCAGCGCGCCGATCGGGGCAGCGGGCCGCCGTCGGTGCCGGTCACGACGAACTCATGGCCATGCAGATGCATCGGGTGGTTGGTCATCGTCAGGTTGCCGAACCGGATGCGCACCTTGTCGCCGTGGCGCACGTTCAACGAATCGATGCCGGGGAAGATGCGGCTGTTCCACGACCACAGGTTGAAGTCGAGCATCGTCATGATCTTCGGCGTCGCCGCGCCGGGCTCGATGTCGTAGGCATTGAGCAGGAACACGAAGTCGCGGTCCACGGTGTCGATCAACGGATGGCGCTGCTTCGGGTGCGTGACCCAGAAGCCCATCATGCCCATCGCCATCTGCGTCATTTCATCGGCATGCGGGTGGTACATGAAGGTGCCGGGGCGTCGCGCGACGAACTCGTAGACGAAGGTCTTGCCGGGCTCGATCGGTGGCTGGGTCAGCCCGGCGATGCCGTCCATGCCATTGGGCAGACGCTGGCCATGCCAGTGCATCGTGGTGCGCTCAGGCAGGCGGTTCGTGACGAACAGGCGCACGCGGTCGCCTTCAACCACTTCGATCGTCGGGCCCGGCGACTGGCCGTTGTAGCCCCACAGATGGGCCTTGAAGCCGGGCGCCATTTCGCGCACCACCGGCTCGGCGACGAGGTGGAATTCCTTGACGCCGTGGTTCATGCGCCAGGGCAGCGTCCAGCCGTTCAGCGTCACCACCGGGCGATAAGGGTGGCCCGTCTCGGGCCACAGCGGGGGCAGGGTGTCGGGCCCGGTTTGCAGCACCGGCTCGGGCAAGGCAGCCAGCGCGACCCGGCTGACGGCGGTGGCGGCCAGCGTGGCGCTGCCGAAAAGAAAGTGGCGTCGATGGCGGGGGTTCATGGTTGGGGCTCGGTAGTCGGTAATCGCTAATCGAAGGTCGGTATCGGTATCGGTATCGGTATCGGTATCGGTATCGGTAGATGGGCGGCTAATTGGGTTCAGCGGGCGCTGGTTTCCTCGGCGCCCGTCCATGCGCCGCCGATGGCGGGCGGGCCGATCAGCGCGGCTTGCAGCTGTGCATCGGCGAGCCAGAAATCGCGCTGCGCATCGATGGCCTGCATCACGCTCGTCGCCTGCTCGCGCGCATCGGCGATCAACTCGAACACGCTGATCAGCATGCCGTTGTAGCGAAGCAGGTTCTCGTCGGCGATGGTTTTGCGCAGCGGCACGATCTCGTCACGGTAGTGGCGCGCGAGCTCATAAGCGCTCAGATACGCGCCATGCCGTTCGCGCAATTGCGATCCGGCTTCCAGCGCCAGCTGCGCGCTGCGTTGCACGGCGGCCTGGTAACGCGCATCGGCTTGCGTGCGGCTGGCATCGCCGCCATCGAACACCGGCAAGGGCAGCGACAGCTCGAATCCCTTTTGCGGCGCCTGGCCGGTTTCGCTGTGCCGGGCGATACCGACCGTCGCGCCATCGATCACGCTGCCAACGCGGTTCAGCCCTTGCTCATGCGCGATGAATTCGAGTTGCGCGCGGGCGATGCGCCAGTCCAGGCGTTGCTCGATCGCTTCTTCGGTCAGCGTCGCGGCATCGCGCGGCGCGCCCGGCAAGTCAGGCAGGCGATCCGGCAAGGTCAGCGCACGGGCCTGCGCGGCGCTCAGGCCCAGCGCCCGCACCAGCGCTTCATGTTGGCTCAGTTGGGCTTGCTGCGCCCGCGCCAGCTGAACCATCGCTTGCGCCGAAAACTCCTGTTCACGCGCGCGTTGCAGGCGGCTGAAATTGCCGACCGCCTGCATGCGGCGCGCCAGCTCGGCGCCGGCCTCGGCCGCGCTTTTGACTTGCTCTGCATAGCGCAGCGCTTGTTGTGCGGCGACCGCCTGCACCCAGGCCTGGCGGGCTTGCAGTGCCGCGTTCATCACCTGGCCTGACAACTGCAGCCGGGTGGTTTGCTGTTGATGGTCGGCCCAACGCCAACGCGATGGCAGCATCAGCAGATCGAGCACCGACAGGCTCAGCACGCGGCCGAATTCGCGCTCCGGCCCGCCCGCGCTGTCACGCACCAGGCGCTCGAATGAGAACACCGGGTTCGGCAAACGAAGCGATTGGCTGTGCGCCGCCGATTGCGCTGCGCTCTCGTACAGCAGCGCCTGCAAGGCCGGGCTGTAAGCCAGCGCGATGCGCACTGCATCGTCGGCCTGCAGCGGCTTCGCAAGCAGCTCATCGACCCGCGCTTGCGCTTGCTGGCGAGCGCTGTCGCTGTCAAGCCATTGCAGTTCGGCACCGAGTTGCTCGCGGCTGATGGCCTGAGCCGCACGAAAGTTCGCATCGATCGCGGGCTGAGCGCAGCCGCTGAGGGCCAGCGCGATGCCGATGCCGGCGGCAGCTGCCACTCTGCCCGCGGTTGTGACGGGCCAAGCCACTGCGGCCTGGAATGGTTTGAACATGAAATTCCTCGCGAGTCTTAAAAACGAATCTGAAAGCGATCTTGAAACGCAGCTCAACGCGTGCTTTCGGCGAGTGATGCCGCGCGCCCTACAGCTAAGCGACAGAACAGAACGGGGTGTGCTGAGATGGCTTGCCGAAAGCCAGATCAGGCCGGCTCACAACGCTTTGGCCCGTGCAGCGACAGGCAAGGGATCGCGCGGCCGCAGGCGTGCGCCGATGCAGCGCCGCGACCGTTGACAGGCCAGCACCCTGCGCTCGAACGAGCGCGTCAGGCGAGCTTGCGTCGAGGCGGGCGCTCGGGGCCGTCGGTCAGGAAAACGACCAAGCTGGTCGGCGCGTTTGCAGAGACGCGCTCGGATGACATCGCCGCGTTAAAGCGCGGCAGGGTCATCGGCAAGGCCAAGCCCGTGCAGCAAGCCGCGCAAGCGCTGCATTTGGATTTGCCGAGATGCCCGGGGGCATCCAGGCCTTTCG
>CAHJWV010000417.1 GCA_903643055.1 Burkholderiales bacterium
CTTCACGATCGCCGGCAAGCCGACGACGCAAGACGTGCTCGAAGGCCGTGGCTTCCTGGCCCGTGGCAACAGCACCGAACTGGCGATCGAAGCGCAACTGTGCGCAGCGTTCAACCGCCACATCATGGAAGACGCCGGCCAGTGGACCAACCCGAGCGCCTGGTACAAGTCGGGTCCGGCCAACTACTACGCCAAGTTCTGGCATGACCACAGCGTCGGTGGCATTGCTTACGGCTTCGCTTATGACGACGTGTCCGAACAAAGCTCGACGATCTACAGCCCATCGCCAGAACACATGCAGTTCGGTATCGGCTGGTAATCCCGTCGATCGATAAAAGCAGCTAAACAAAAACGGCGCGAAAGCGCCGTTTTTTCTGGGTTGTTCGGGCCGCAGCAGGCTGGATCGCTGACGTGGCCGGCGCATGGAGTCACATCAAACGCAGACCTGGTCGATGATCGGCTGGGCGATCACGATGACCTGCGCAGACGGCATTCACGCGCATTGGCGAGAATCGCAGCCATCTCCCGATACCGCCTCGCCCATGTTCAGCCTGACCCTGCAGACGATCCGCCGTGCCCGCAAGGAGCGTTTGCCGCAGATTGCAGGCAGCTTGACCTTCACGACGGTCTTGTCGGTGGTGCCGTTTCTGGCGGTGTGCTTCGCGCTGTTCACGCGCTTTCCGATGTTCCGGCGCTTCGAAGATGCGCTCGAAGAACACATGCTGAAGAGCCTGTTCCCGGCCGACATCTCGCGCACGGTGCTGACCTACCTTCACCAGTTCGCGGCCAACGCGAGTGGCCTGACCTGGCTGGGCTCGGCGTTCCTGCTGGTGTCGGCAGTGGCCTTGCTGTTGACAGTCGAAAACGCGCTCAACCAGATCTGGGCCGTGAAGAAGAATCGGCCGTTTCTCAAGCGCGTCGGCCTGTATGTGCTGATGTTGGCCGTAGCGCCGCCGGTGCTCGGCGTGAGCCTGTGGGCTACGTCACTCGCGGTGAGCGCCTCGATGGGCTGGATCGTCAGCTTGCCGCCCTCGGCGCGTGTCGTTCTGGACTTGGGGCCGATGCTGTTGAGCATGGCGGGTCTGTGCGGGCTCTTCTATTTCGTTCCAAACACCAAGGTGCGCCGACGTGATGCGCTCGCGGGTAGCTTGCTCGCCAGCATCGCGATCGAGCTGGGCAAGCGTGGCTTCGCGAGCTATCTCGCCAAGGTGCCGACCTATCAGGCGGTCTACGGCGCCTTCGCGGTGCTGCCGGTCTTCCTGCTGTGGGTGTATTTCTCTTGGCTGGTGACGCTGGCCGCCGCGCTGATTGCAGCGCATCTGGGCCAGAGCAAGCCGCGGTTGATCGCGGTCAAGGTAAAAGCCAAGGCCCGCGCCGGCTGACACGCGGCCGGCCGGGCGATCGGCACCTCGACTTCTGTGGTCAGCTCAAATTTGAGGTTAGAGAGTGGCGCAAAGCGGTTGGCCCGAAATGCTCTTCAGCCGCTCAACAAACTGCAAAAGCGCTCGAGGTCGACGTTGCCGCCACTGACGATCACGCCGATCCGCTGGCCGCGCAACTGCGCCTTCATCTCCCGCGCTGCGGCCAGACCCAGGCAGCCGGTGGGCTCGACCATCAGCTTCATGCGCGTCGCGAAGAAGCGCATGCAGTCAATCAGTTGCGCATCGGTGGCTGTCAGGATGTCATTGACACCGCGGCGGATGATCTCGAAGGTCAGGTTGCCCAGGTGCTGGGTTTGCGCGCCGTCGGCGATGGTCTGCGGCGTCTCGATGTGCACGATCGCGCCCGACCTGAACGATTGCTGCCCGTCGTTGCCCGCAGCGGGTTCCACGCCGTAGAGCTTGCAATCTTGGGCCACCGCCCGCGCTACCAGTGAGCTGCCGGACAACAACCCGCCGCCGCCCAGTGGCACGAACAGCGCGTCGAGCGGCCCGACCTCGTCGAACAGCTCCAGCGCGGCCGTGCCCTGGCCCGCAATCACGTCGGGGTGGTCGTATGGCGGGATCAGCGTCATGCCATGGCGCTGCGCGAGGTCACGGCCGATCTGCTCGCGGTCTTCCGTGTAGCGATCGTAGAGGACGACGGTGCCGCCGTAGCCGCGGGTGGCAGCCACCTTGGCCGCAGGCGCATCGTTGGGCATCACGATGGTGGCCGGCAGGCCCAGCAGCCGCGCCGACAGCGCGATGGCTTGTGCATGGTTGCCGGACGAGAAAGCGACCACGCCCGCTTTGCGCTGGTTCTCATCGAAGCGAGACAGCGCGTTGAAGGCGCCGCGGAACTTGAACGCGCCCATGCGTTGCAGGTTCTCGCACTTGAAGAACATCTGCGCGCCGATCTCCTGATCCATGGTGCGCGAGCGCAGCACAGGGGTTCGGTGCGCATGACCTGCGATGCGCCTGGATGCGGCCACGACATCGTCGTAATTGGGAAGGGTTGTCATGATGTGAGCGGATGAGGGAATTACCAGGACCAGGGAATGCTCGTGCCGAGCTGCGCTGCAAGGGCTTGGTCACGAAGCATCCGAGCGACCGTGAGGTCTTGCAGCGCGAGGCCGGTCATGTCGAACATCGTGATGTCGTCGGGTTGCCGGGCAAGCGCTGAATGGCCCTGGAGCACGGCGCCGAGTTCGGTGCAGGCGTGGCTCGCATCCCATTGCAGCTCGCCGATCTGGCGGGCTTGCGCGATGTCATCCACGAACACACGGCAGCGGCCGAGCAAGCCTTCGGGCAGCTCTCGCTTGCCCCGGGTGTCGGTGCCAACGCAGTTGAGGTGGGTGCCTGGCTGCACCGCCTCGGCATCGAACAACGGGCCTGCGCCGGGAGTCGCTGTGATGACGACGTCACTGCCGGCGACGGCTGCGTTGCGGTCGGTGACGTGCAAGACGCTGCATCGGCCTTCGAAACACGCTTCGAAATCCGCAGCCGCCTGACCTGATGCCGTCACGTAGTGCAACTGCGTCAGCGTGGGCAGCAACTGCAACGCGAATTGGACCTGCACACGCGCCTGCACGCCGGTACCGAAGACACACAGGCGTCGGCTATCGGGACGTGCCAACAACTGCAGGCCGATGCCACCGGCCGCACCGGTGCGCAGGGTTGTCACGGCGTTGCCGTCGATCATGCAAAGCGGGCGGCCGGTGGCCGGATCGATCAGCATGATCGTGGCCTGATGCGGTGCGCCACCGAGCTGGCGGTTGGCTGGCCAAAAGCCCGCCGCCTTAAAGCCCAGCAAACCTTGCGAGGGCACATCGCCCGATTTGATGCCGAAGACGCCGCCTTGGGGCAGCGCCTCGCGAATGACCGGATACATCCGCCCGCGCTGATCGCTATGCAGGATGAAGGCCTCGCGCACGGCGGCCATCACGGCCTCGGGCTGCAGCAATGACTCGACGACGTGCTTGTCCAGCAACAGCAAGCGGGCGTCACCTGGCATAGCTGTACACCGATGCCCGCGATACGCCCAGATGGCCTGCGATGGTGTCGATCGCGCGGCGCACTTCCAGCAGGCCGGCCTGCTTCAGTTCCTTGACGAGCAGCCGGCGGTCTTCGGCCTTCAACGCGCGCGGCGTCGTGGCCTGCCGCGCCGCGTATTGGTCGATGCGGCTGCGGATGGCCGCGACGCCAGCCGGGTCCAGCGATTCCTTCGGAGATGAGGCCGCGTCCAGCGCGGTGAACTGCGCCACCGCACTCTGCAAGCCCTGGAACAGGCTCAGGTCCACGTTGACGCATAACGCAGCGATGTAGCGCCCGCTCGAATCCTTGATTCCGATCGAGGTGCTCTTGGCCTGCCGCCCATCGGCAAACTGGTTCGCATAGTTGGTTAGCACCTGGGGATAGTTGGCGTCGAGGATGCGCGCAAGGCCGAGTTCGGTCGCCGGTTGGCCAAGGTCGCGGCCCGACAGGTTGTTGTGGATCGCAAGGATCGCGTGCTTCGGATCAAGCAGGTCGTGCACGACAACCTCGCAGAAGGGGGCGAAAGTCTTCGCCATGCCTTCTGCGATCTGCTTGATTTGATCGAGCAACAAGCGCTGCTCTGGCGTACGTTTCAGCATCTGTACATTTTGTACAAATCTGGACGATCCGTCAATATTGACGACGGTGGATCTGAGCTGGGTGAGCCGTGCCGCCGATCACCGACCGCAGTTGTTCAGCGTTGCCCGGCGATGTTGAAGCCGCCATCCACCCGCAGGCTTTGGCCGGTGATGTAGCGTGCCTCGTGCGAGCACAGCCAGACGGCGACATCGCCCACGTCCGCGGGCTCGCCCACGTGCTTGAGCGCAGTGTGGGCCGCGATCGGCACAAAGGCTTCTTCCGGAAGAACACGGGTCATTGGGGTTCGGATCACGCCAGGGCTGACGTTGTTGATGCGGATGCCGTCGCCACCGATCTCGAGCGAAATGGCACGGACCATTGCATCCAACGCGCCTTTGCTTGCCGCACAGATCGACAGGCCTGGCGAGCCGCCCGTTGCTGCGATCGACGAGGTGTTGACGATCACGCCGCCGCGGCCGGCAGCGCGCATCACTTCCACCTCGAGCTTGACGAGCAGCTACACCGCGCGCACGTTCGTGGCCATCACGCGGTCGAAGTCATCGGCGGTCAGTTGATCGATCGGCGCATAGGCCGTGATGCCGGCGTTGTTGAAGGCCGCATCGAGCCGCCCGAACCGCGACACCACCTTGCCGG
>CAHJWV010000418.1 GCA_903643055.1 Burkholderiales bacterium
CCGAGGTGCGTACCTGGGAAGCCCTGGCCGATGGGGTGATGGAAGCTGCGGTGCTGGCCCGCCTCGAAGAAACCTGGTCAGGCCGCACCGACGCGCAACGCAGCGCCGCGTGGACCCGCCGGCAGATGGACAAGGTGCATGCAGCCTTGGCTGCGATGAGCCGCGGCCTGGGCGAAAAAGCGTTCTGCACCGGCACGCACTTCACACTGGCCGACATCGCCACCGGCTGCGCGCTCGGTTACCTCGACCACCGTTTTGCACGCATCAATTGGCGCGCTGACTATTCAAATCTTGAAAAGCTCGATGCCAAACTGGCCTTGCGCCAGAGCTTCATCGAAACGCTGCCGCCGCCGGCTTGATGTGCTGTCTCGCTCGCGGTGTGCGGGCGAGGTGCAGGGTGTTGTCAGGCGGCCTTCAGCGACAGGCCGCTGGCCCGAATGTCGAACTGAAGCTTGTGATAGACGCGGCGAATGTCGCAGGCCACAGCGTGCACATCCGAGTGCCATTGCTGAGCGATCTCATCGACGAGATAGCCTTGAGCCACCCACTCCAGAATCTCTTGTTCCGGGCCGGTCAACACCAGCGGATTCAAGGATTCGGTCATCGTGTCGGAGTGGGGCGCGGGCATGCGGAAGTGCGAGAGCACCTGGCGCGCGATGGTCGGTGACATCGGCGACTCGCCACGGGCCACCTGCTCCAGCGCGGCAATCAGTTCTTCATGGGCGGTGGCGTGAATCCAGTAGCCATCGGCACCGGCGCGCAAGGCATCGAGCAGCAGCATGTCGTCGTGCGACATCATCGTGACCAGCACTAGAGGGCTCGGGCCGCGTGAGGCGCCGCGCAGTTCCATCAGTAGCGAATGCACCGCGCCGTCTTGCACGCGCATGTCAGTCACCAGGATGTCGGGCGCGACCTTCTGAATCAAAGGCCGGGCGTCTTCAACGGTGTGGACTCGGCCTGCTACCCAAAACCTCTCGGTCGCGTCGATCAGGGCTTGCAGCCGCGGGCTGGCTTCGTGATCGCGTTGAAGCAGAACGATGGACGGCATGAACAGGGAATGAAAGAGACTGGGGGATGCCGCTTAACTCAAAGCGGCTGGTGGATGGTGCATCCCCATAGGCCTGCATTCATCCCCCCGATCAAGGGGTCGCGGCGAAGCTGTGCGGGCTGGCCATCGGCCAATACAACTTGAAGACGCTCTGCGGCATTTCGCCGCGCAACAACACTCCGGCATCGGCGAAGGGCAGCAAGTTGGCAAGCAGCTTGACCTGGTGATCGCTGCAGCGGCGCACGATGTGCGATGCCGTGATGGCGCCAGGGTGGCTCAGGCCCGCAGCCTGCACCAGTTCTTTCAGCGCATGCAATGTGTTTTGGTGAAAGAGCATCACGCGCTCGGCCTTGGTGGGCACGACCAGCGCGCGTTGGCGTTGCGGGTCTTGGGTGCTGACCCCGGTCGGGCAGTGGCCGGTGTGGCAGGCCTGGGCCTGGATGCAGCCGAGCGCGAACATGAAGCCGCGGCCCGCGTTACACCAGTCGGCCCCGAGCGCCATCATGCGTGCAATGTCGAACGCGCTGATCACCTTGCCCGCACAACCGAGCTTGACCTTCTCGCGCAGGTTCAGCCCCACCAGCGTGTTATGTACCAGCAGCAAACCTTCTTGCAGCGGGGCGCCCACATGATCGGTGAATTCCAGCGGCGCTGCGCCGGTGCCGCCTTCGGCCCCGTCGACAACGATGAAGTCGGGCGTGATGCCGGTTTCGATCATGGCCTTGGCCAAAGCGAACCATTCCCACGGATGGCCGATGCAGAGCTTGAAGCCGGTCGGCTTGCCGCCCGACAAGTTACGCAGCCGATCGATGAACTGCATCATCTCGACCGGCGTGCTGAAGGCGGAATGGCGTGCCGGCGAGATGCAATCAACCCAGGGCGTGACGCCGCGTGCCGTAGCGATTTCCAGCGTGACTTTCGGGCCGGGCAGCACGCCGCCATGGCCCGGCTTGGCGCCCTGGCTCAGCTTCAGCTCGACCATCTTGACTTGCGGATCACGAGCATTGGCTTCGAAGCGTTCGGCGTTGAAGCTGCCGTCGTCATTGCGGCAGCCGAAGTAGCCCGAGCCGATCTCCCAGATCAGGTCACCGCCATGCGTGCGGTGGTGCGCGCTGATCGAGCCTTCGCCGGTGTCGTGCGCAAAGCCGCCGCGCTTGGCGCCAGCATTGAGCGCCAGGATGGCGTTGGCCGACAGCGCGCCAAAGCTCATCGCCGAGATGTTGAAGACGCTCGCGGAATAAGGCTGTGCGCGGCCTGCGCCAATCGTCACGCGGAAGTCGTGCGTGGGCAGCTCGGTCGGTACCAGCGAATGGTTGATCCATTCATAGCCATTCGCGCCCACGTCCATCTGCGTGCCGAAGGGCCGCTTGTCAGGCTCGCCCTTGGAACGCTGATAAACCAACGAACGTTGTTGGCGCGAGAACGGCGCGGCTTCGTTATCGCCTTCGATGAAATACTGGCGCATCTCCGGGCGAATGAACTCGAGCAGAAAGCGAAGATGGCCGATGACCGGATAGTTGCGCAGCACCGAATGCCGGCTCTGCAAGATGTCGCGCACCCCGAGCGCCAGCAGCGCGATGAACACCAGCATCGGCCACCCGCCGACGCCGAACGCCACCCAGCTGAAGGCGCACAGCAATGCGCCCACCGCGCACAGCAGCCAGGCGCTGTATCGGATTGGAAAATACTGGTTCAGCGTCAGCAGCCATGCGCGCATGGAACATCCTCTCGGTGAATGGGCACCATCGCCTCCGTCAGCAATGGTAGGCCTGGTTTTGTGACACAGCGGCGATTCACCCAGCGGCCCTTGACGTCGCATCATGCAGCCGTTGGTTGCGTGGCGATCGATGCAGAAGCACCTCGATTGCCCCGCTATACTGCCCGCTCAGCGCTGATTTGTTCCGGCTTGCGGGCGCTCTAGAAATGCAGCTAAAGACAGGACGCAGCACCCGGTGTCCCCTTTGGCGATGCCGGGTGTTTTTCATTGGGCAGCAATGAGTTCATTGGGTCACGTTCAACCGCAATCGATGGCGTTCAGTGCGCCGCTCACCTTGCGCAGCGGCGCGCAGATTCGCGACTACACGCTGGTCTACGAAACCTACGGCACGCTGAACGCCGACAAGCGCAACGCGGTGCTGGTATGCCACGCGCTCAACGCGTCGCACCATGTGGCCGGCACTTACGCCGATCAGCCGAAAAGCGAAGGCTGGTGGGACAACCTGATCGGCCCCGGCAAGCCATTGGACACCGATCGCTTCTTCGTGATCGGCGTCAACAACCTCGGTTCGTGCTTCGGCTCGACCGGTCCGATGCAGGCCAACCCGGCCACCGGCCAGCCCTATGGCGCCGACTTTCCGGTCGTCACTGTCGAAGACTGGGTCGATGCGCAGGCTCTGTTGCTCGATCAACTGGGCATCACCCAACTGGCGGCGGTGCTGGGCGGCAGTCTGGGCGGCATGCAGGCGCTGAGCTGGTCGCTGCGCTACCCGACGCGGCTGCGTCATTGCGTGGCGGTGGCCACGGCACCGAGCTTGTCGGCACAGAACATCGCGTTCAACGAAGTGGCGCGGCGCGCGATCGTCACCGACCCGGATTTCCATGGCGGCCATTTCTATCGGCATGGCGTGCTGCCCAAGCGCGGCCTGCGCGTGGCGCGGATGATCGGCCACATCACCTATCTCAGCGACGACTCGATGGAAGCCAAGTTCGGCCGCAGCCTGAAAGGTGCGGCCCCGAACTACAGCACGCAAGACATCGAGTTCGAGATCGAAAGCTATCTGCGTTATCAGGGCGACAAGTTCAGCGAATACTTCGATGCCAACACCTATCTGCTGATCACCCGCGCGCTCGATTACTTCGACCCGGCACGAGACCATGGCGGCAGCCTGAGCACAGCCTTTGCGCTGGCGCGCTGCAAGTTTCAGCTGGTCAGCTTCACGACCGACTGGCGCTTCTCGCCGGCGCGATCGCGCGAGCTCGTCAAGGCCTTGCTCGACAACCGCTGCGACGTGAGCTACGCCGAGATCGATGCGCCGCATGGCCACGATGCGTTTCTGCTCGATGACCCGCGCTATCACGCGGTGATGCGCGCGTGTTTCGAAAACATCGCCAAAGAGGTTTCTGTGAGCAAAGAGGTCGGCGCATGAGCGATCGCCAAGACATCGAACTGATTGCGGCGCTGGTGCCGCGGGGCTCTCGGGTGCTCGATCTGGGCTGCGGCAACGGCGAGCTGCTGGCTTATCTGCGCGACCAGCGGCAATGCACCGGCTATGGCATCGAGATCTCCGATGCCAATGTGCTGGCCTGCACGCAACGTGGCGTCAACGTGATCCAGCTCAACCTCGAAGACGGCCTGTCGATCTTCGAAGACCAGAGCTTCGATGTGGTGCTGCAGCTCGACACCTTGCAGCACCTGCGGCACACCGAGCGCTTGCTGCACGAGACGGCGCGCGTCGGCCGCGTCGGCATCGTCAGCTTTCCGAATTTCGCGCATTGGCCGAACCGCCTGCAGATCGCCTCCGGACGCATGCCGGTCACACGCGTGTTGCCGTACCAGTGGTACGACACGCCGAACATTCGCGTCGGCACCTATGCCGATTTCGAAGTGCTGGCGCGCAAGAGCGGGCTGCATGTGCTCGAGTCTTTCGGTATTCAGCAAGGGCGGGCGGTGCGGCGCTGGCCGAACCTGCGCGCCAGCGTCGCGGTGTTCAAGCTCGAGCGCGCCTGACGCGTTCCGCACGCGTCATCGGCGCGCGGCATGGCGCGTCGATGTCAAGCGTTTCGGCTTAACACGCACATCGCCGCGGGTGTTGACCCTGCTTAACGCGAAGGCCTTTCATCGGGTATATGCTGCGTCGCAACACGGCCGAGCGCCGGGCGTTAGCGAGGGACTGATGGACATTGCCACCATTCGCAAGACCGCGTTTGCCATGCCGCTGACGAGCCCGGCGTTCCCGCCCGGCCCTTACCGTTTCGTGCGGCGCGAATATTTCATCATCACCTACCGCACCGACCCCGAGGCCTTGCGCCTGGTGGTGCCCGAGCCGCTGGAGCTGGGTGACGATCCGCTGGTGAACTACGAGTTCATCCGCATGCCGGACTCGACGGGCTTTGGCGATTACACCGAGAGCGGCCAGGTGATCCCGGTCAGCTACCAGGGGGCCTCCGGCGGTTACACCCATGCGATGTACCTCGATGACCATCCGCCGATTGCCGGTGGCCGCGAGCTGTGGGGCTTTCCGAAGAAGCTGGCGAGCCCGAAGCTGGCGGTGCATACCGACACCCTGGTCGGCACGCTGGACTACGGCCCGGTGCGCATTGCCGTTGGCACGATGGGCTACAAGCACCGTGCGTTGGATCTTGACACTGAGCGTGCCAAGCTGGCCTCGCCGAACTTCCTGCTGAAGATCATTCCGCATGTCGATGGCACGGTGCGCATCTGTGAACTGGTGAAGTACTGGATCACCGATGTCGACCTGCATGGCGCCTGGTCGGGCCCGGCCTCGCTGGAACTTTATGCGCATGCCTTGGCGCCGGTGTCGCAGCTGCCCGTGCGCGAGATCGTCGGCGCGCGCCATCTGGTGGCCGACCTCACGTTGAGCCTGGGCCAAGTGGTGTTCGACTACCTCGCTTGACCCGTGAGCTCGGTCTGCTGAACGGGGTGTCGGAACGGCCCATCGAAATTCCGTTCTCACCCTTTCGTTTCTCTCTCCCTTCTTTTCAATCTTCCCTCTCAATCTGATCAAGGAGCACGGCATGAAAAAACTCGAAGGCAAGGTCGCGGTGGTGACGGGCGCCGCCAGCGGCATCGGTAAGGAAATCGCATTGGTGCTGGCTGCAGAAGGCGCCACGCTGGCGATTGCCGACTTGAAGCTCGAACAGGCCAACCTCGTCGCGCAGCAGATCGAAGCGCAAGGCGGCAAAGCGATCGGTGTGGCGATGGACGTGACCGATGAAGCGCAGGTCGATGCCGGCATCGATGCGGTGGCTGCGAAGTACGGCAGCATCGACATCCTGGTCTCGAACGCTGGCATCCAGATCGTCAACCCGATCGAGAACTACGCATTTGCCGACTGGAAGAAGATGCTCGCCATCCACCTTGACGGCGCCTTCCTGACCACGCGCGCTGCGGTGCGCCACATGTACAAGGGCGACCGCGGTGGGGTCGTGATCTACACCGGCTCGGTGCATTCGCATGAAGCCTCGCCGCTCAAGTCGGCCTACGTGACCGCCAAGCACGGGCTGCTTGGGCTGGCGCGAGTGCTGGCCAAGGAAGGTGCGAAACACAAGGTGCGTTCGCATGTGGTGTGTCCGGGCTTCGTGCGCACGCCCTTGGTCGATAAGCAGATCCCGGAGCAGGCCAAGGAGCTCGGAATCAGCGAAGACGAGGTGATCAAGAAAGTGATGCTCGGTGACACCGTCGATGGCGAGTTCACGACGGTCGATGACGTGGCGCAGACGGTGCTGTTCTTGAGTGCGTTCCCGTCGGCGGCGTTGACCGGGCAGTCGTTCGTGGTCAGCCATGGCTGGTTCATGCAATGAGCGCCGCCGCGACCGGTGCGAAGGGCCGGGCAAAAGCGCAAACGCCAAGTGGCGAGGCCGGTCGCAGTGCTTCGCGCAACGCAAGCCGCAGTGCCACGAAGCGCGTGAAGGCCACGGCTTCTGCCGATGTGGCTGCAGAAGCCGTTGAATCCGTCACCGCGCCGCCGGCAGCCCGAAAGCGCGCCGCCGTGGCCGCCCAAGCTGCGTTGAATGACGATGCGAACGGTCATTCGAACGGCCAGGCGAATGGCCATGGCCACGCCAGCGCCGGCAGCGACCCGGCCCGCAGCACGCCGACCGGCCTGCCGTTCGAAACGGTCGCGCTGGTGCTGCAAGGTGGTGGCGCGCTCGGGTCTTATCAGGCCGGCGTGTACGAAGGCTTGTTTGAAGCGGGCATCCAGCCGAACTGGATCGCCGGCATCTCGATCGGCGCGCTGAATACCGCGGTGATCGCGGGCAACGCGCCTGAGCTGCGGGTCGAGAAGTTGCGCGAGTTCTGGGAGACGATCTGCCGGCCGGCCTTCGTGTTCCCGCCGACCGAAGTGATCCAGCGCTGGATCGAAAAGGTCACGCCGCACTCGCGCAAGGTGTTCAGCGGTTTCGAGGCATGGCGGGCCATCATCGAAGGCCAGCGCGATTTCTTCGTGCCGCGCGGCGCGACGGCCTGGCTGGGCGCGAAGCAGTCGGTCGATGACCTGAGCTTCTACGACACCCGCAAGCTGAAGAGCACGCTGGAGCGCTTTGTTGATTTCGATCGCATCAACCATGGCGATGTGCGGGTGTCGGTGGCGGCGGTCAACGTGCGCACCGGTAACTTCGAATACTTCGACAACACCGTCGGCCCTTATCGCAAGCGCCTGCGCCCTGAGCATTTCATGGCGTCTGGTGCATTGCCGCCAGGCTTTCCGGCGGTCGAGATCGATGGCGAGTACTACTGGGATGGTGGCCTGGTGTCGAACACGCCGCTGAGCCATGTGCTGGCGGCCACGCCACGGCGCAACACGCTCGCGTTCCAGGTTGATCTGTGGAGCGCGCTCGGCAAGCTGCCCGAGAGCGTGTACGACGTGCAAGAGCGGCAGAAAGACATCCAGTTCTCCAGCCGCACCCGTGCCGTCACCGACTTCATGGCGCGCGATCAGCACTACCGACACCTGCTGCGCGAGGTGCTGCGCCATGTGCCGGCCGACGCGCTGGGCGACCCGTGGTGCAAGAAGGCGGTCGAACTGGCGTGCTCGAAGAAATATTCGGTGATCCAGCTTGTCTATCAAGACAAGGAGTGGGAAGGCCTGTCGAAAGACTATGAATTCAGCCCGCAGACCATGCACGAGCATTGGGCTTCGGGGCTGCAAGACATCCAGCGCACGCTGTCGCATTCGGCCTGGTTGGCGCTGCCGCCTGACGGTACCGAGTTCGTCACCCACGATCACCACCGCGCGCAGGGCGTGGCCTCGCCGTCGCCGCGGCCGCGGCCGCTTTAGCCTGATGTTGTTGAACGGCGATGCGCGGCATCGCCGGGTCGGGTTCCCACGAGGATGGGGTGGTGGCGTGCGCGATACGATCCCGCATGGATGTTCTCGATCTCATTTACCGACCGGCGATTGCAAGCGACGCACGGGCGCTGGCCGAGCTGAACCATCAGCTGATCAAAGACGAAGGCCGTCACCCGATGGACCTGGCGGCGCTGGCGGCCCGCATGACACAGTGGCTAGGCGACGAAGGCTGTGAAGCCTTGCTGGTCGAGCAGGGCGGCCAGATGGTTGCCTATGTTTTGTGGCGTGACCACGGCGACAGCATCTACCTGCGCCAGCTTTTCGTGCGCCGCGAAAACCGCCGCATGGGCATGGCCCGCCATCTGATGACGACGCTGTTTCAGCGCTGGCCCGACAAGCGTTTGACGGTCGACGTGCTGGCCGG
>CAHJWV010000419.1 GCA_903643055.1 Burkholderiales bacterium
TCGGCTCGCAGATGCGAGACCGATTGCGCGCCATCCAGCAGCACCTTCGCCCCCGCCGCATGCGCGAGGTCAATGATCTGCTTGGCTGGCGTGATGGTGCCCAGCGCGTTCGAGACTTGCGTGAACGACACCAGCTTCGTGCGCGGGCTGAGCAGCTTGCGGTACTCGTCGAGCAGCACCTGGCCGTTGTCATCGACCGGCACGGCCTTCAGCTTGGCACCGGTCTGAGCCGCCAGTTGCTGCCAGGGCACGATGTTGGCGTGGTGTTCGAGCCAGGTGACGATGATCTCGTCGCCCGCACCGATGTGCTGGCGGCCCCAGCTCTGCGCCACGAGGTTGATCGCCTCGGTGGTGCCGCGCACGAACACGACTTCATCGACCGACTTCGCGTTGAGAAAGCTTCTGGCCTTCTCCCGCGCACCTTCGTAGGCATCGGTCGCGCGCGCCGCGAGTTCATGGGCGGCGCGGTGAATGTTCGAGTTCTCGTGCTCGTAAAAGTACGACACCCGGTCGATCACCGAGCGGGGCTTCTGCGTGGTTGCCGCGTTATCGAGCCAGATCAGCTGACGGCCGTTGACCCGCTCTTGCAGGATCGGAAAGTCGCGCCGCGCAGCATGGACGTCGAACGGCAGTTGCGCCTTGCCCGGTGTCACGTTGCGCGTATCCGCTCGTCCAGGCACGCTGATGCCCGTCGGTGCGTGGCTGTTGTGGGCCGGCGCATCCTGCAGAAAGTAGAAGCTGGGTATTGACGAGGGTGATGCACCACCTGCCGGCGAAGCCGTCGAACGGCTCGGCGCAGCATGCGCCAGCAAGCTGTTCAGCTCTTGCGCGTAAGGCAGGTTGATCACCGTCTCGCGCTGCGCCGGGCTCACGCTGGTGAATGATCGACCCGGCAAAGCGCCCACCGCAGGAATGGCCGGCGTCGCCAAAGAGGCAGGCGCCGGCGCGGATGCCGGAGCAGGCAAGCTGGCGGCCGATGGCCAACCGCCACCGAGCCCACCAGGCAGGCTGGAAACACCCGCCGGTCCGCTCGGCACCGAGCTTGCGCCCGGCAACGCGCGGAACAGATCGTTGGCAATCCGCTGGATCAGATCCACCTCCGACAGCGAAGGAGACCCCGGCAGATCAGCTGTAGACATGGTATTTGCCCACATCGACGTTCTCAAGCACGGCCAGCGCGTCCGGCGTCAGCACGGCCAGCGAGCAATACAGCGAGATCAGGTAGGAAGCAATCGCCTTGTGATTGATGCCCATGAAGCGCACCGACAGGCCAATGCTTTGCTGGCCCGGCAGGTCAGGCTGATACAGCGCCACAACGCCTTGTTTGGCTTCGCCGACACGCAGCAACAGGATGCTGGTCTTGCCATTGACCACGGGCACCTTGTCCGACGGAATCAGCGGCAGGCCGCGCCAGGTCAGGAACTGGGCACCGAACAAAGACACGGTCGGCGGCGGCACGCCACGGCGTGTGCATTCGCGGCCGAAGGCGGCGATCGCCAATGGGTGGGCCAGGAAGAAAGCCGGCTCTTTCCAGACGCGCGAAATCAGCTCGTCCAGATCGTCAGGCGTCGGCGCGCCGGTGCGTGGCTGCACGCGCTGGGCATCGGCCACGTTGTTCAGCAGGCCGTATTCCTTGTTGTTGATCAGCTCGCTTTCCTGGCGCTCCTTGATGATCTCGATCGTCAGGCGCAGTTGTTCGCTGATTTGGTTGTGCGGGCTGCTGTAGAGGTCGGACACGCGGGTGTGCACGTCCACCACGGTGTTGACCGCGCTCAGGCGGTACTCGCGGCCCCATTCTTCGTAGTCGACGAAGGTCTTGGGCAGCACACGCTCGTCAAGCCCCGAGCACTCCACGGCCACGGCCGCTTCGTCCTTGACGCGATTGACCCTGTAAATGCCCGCCTCGACCGGCACGAACTGCAACAGGTGCACGAGCCAGCGCGGCGTGATCGCCGACAGCTGGGGAACAGTCTTGGTGGCATTGGCAAGGGTACGGGCTGCCACGTCGCCAAGGGCGGTGGGCTTGTCTGCAATATCGGTCATGGTGATGAAAGGGCTGAGGTTGGGAACTCGAACAAGCGGGGGACGAACTCGGTGGAGATGGAACAAAAAGACAAAGGCGAAACCGCCGTGCCGGAAGAGACTGAACCCAATGTGACGCGCGGGTGCATCCTCAGCGTGCGGCCGGCCCGATCACGGCTTCGGTCAGCGCCTGGGCCTGAGACACGGTGCTGCCCGGCGGCACGCTGCGCGTCAGCCAGACATTGCCGCCGATCACCGAGCCGCGTCCGATGGTCACGCGGCCCAGCACCGTGGCGCCGGCATAGATCACGACGTCGTCTTCGACCAGCGGGTGCCGGGCCTCGCCCTTGATCAGCGTGCCGCTCTCATCGGAGGTAAAGCGCTTGGCGCCCAGCGTGACGGCCTGGTAGAGCCGCACCCGTCGGCCGATAACCGCCGTCTCGCCGATCACGACACCGGTGCCATGGTCGATAAAGAAGCTGTCACCGATGCGCGCGCCGGGGTGGATGTCGATGCCGGTCGCGGAATGGGCCAGCTCCGAGATGATGCGGGCCGTCAGCGGCGCCCCCAATTCATGGAGCACGTTGGCCAGGCGGTAATGCGTGATCGCGGAAATGCCGGGGTAGCACACCAACACTTCGTCCACACTGCGCGCCGCCGGATCACCCTGATAAGCAGCCTGAATGTCAGTGTCGATCAGCGAGCGGATGCGTGGCAGCGTCTGCGCGAACTGGCGCGTGACCGACAGCGCCTGTGCTGCGTCGGCCTCGCTGATGTCGGCCAGGCCCGAAGCGAAATGCAGCTCGCGCCGAACCTGCTCATGCAGCGAGCGCAAGGCCACGTCCAAGGTGTGGCCGACGTAATGGTCGATACCCTCAGGAGTCAGGTCGGGCTGGCCGAGCCGATTCGGAAAAAGCGCGGCCGCCAACCCTTCCAGCACGGGTGCCAACACCTTGCGTGACGGCAACTTCGGCGGCTTGTCGTCTCGATGCCGGGTCTGTAGGGCCTCGACTCGCAGATCGCGAAGTTGAGCGACGACCGATTCGATCCCCAAGCTCAGGCCGCTCATGTCAGCCCCCAAGCGCTGCGCGTCGAATTGCTCATGGTGCTTACTTCTTGGTGTAGATCTGATCGAACACACCGCCATCGGCAAAGTGCGTCTTCTGAGCGGCGGCCCAACCGCCAAACACCTCATCGATCGTGAACAGGCTCAGCTTCGGAAACTGCTTCTCGTATTTGGCCGCGACCTTCGGGTCGATCGGGCGATAGAAGTTGCGTGCAGCAATCTCCTGGCCTTCAGGGCCGTAAAGGTATTCGAGATAACCCGTCGCGACTTCCCGCGTGCCGCGCTTGTCCACGACCTTGTCGATCAGCGCCACCGGCGGCTCGGCCAGGATGCTGCTCGGTGGGTAGACGATGTCGAACTTCTCGGCACCGAATTCCTTCAGCGACAGGTAAGCCTCGTTCTCCCAGGCCAGCAACACGTCACCCTGGCCGCGCTCTGCGAAAGTCACGGTCGATCCACGGGCGCCCGAGTCGAGCACGGGCACCTGCTGGAACAGCTTGGTGATGAATTCGCGTGCCTTGGCGTCATTGCCACCCGACTGCTTCAGTGCATACCCGTAAGCAGCGAGGTAGCCCCAGCGTGCGCCACCCGACGTCTTGGGGTTCGCGGTGATCACCGACACGCCCGGCTTGATCAGGTCACCCCAATCCTTGATGCCCTTCGGGTTGCCTTTGCGTACCAGGAAGATGTAGGTCGAGGTGTACGGCGAGCTGTTGTGCTTCAGGCGCTTTTGCCAATCGGCCGGCAGCAGCTTGGCGCGTGCGGCGATTTCATCGACGTCATAAGCCAGCGCCAGGGTCGCGACATCGGCATCGATGCCGTCGATCACCGAGCGTGCCTGCTTGCCCGAGCCTCCGTGCGATTGCTTGACCGTCACGGTGTCGCCGGTCTTGCCCTTCCAGTATTTGGAGAAAGCGGCGTTGTAGTCCTGGTAGAGCTCGCGCGTCGGGTCGTACGACACGTTGAGCAGCGTGATGTCCTTGGCCCAGGCAGCGCCTGCGGTCACCGCCAGAGCAGTCACGGTCAGCAGATTCAATAAGGTGCGGCGGTAAATCATCGAAATCTTTCCTTCATGGACATCAGGCACACGCCTGACTGCCGCAGATCCTAGGGGGATGCAAGCCGATGGAGAACAAATCAAAGGCGCCATGCTTATAAGAAAAACAGTTAAGCGCCCCCGTGTTTTGGCATTTCCGCACAGTTTGCGACGCCAGCGGAGCTTGACCGATGCCAGGCCATCGGCATGTCAAACGGCCCAGCGCAGCGCATGCGCCAGCTGATTCACCGGCTCGGCCGGCGGCGCGCTCTCGCCGTCCGGCTGCTGCAGCACGCGCTCCAGGATGCGCGCCTCATAAGCCGCAAATCCGGCCTGCCCATGCGAGCGCGGCCGAGGCAGCGCAATGCGCTCATCCAGAGCGATGCGCTGCTCTTCGATCAGCACCACGCGATCGGCGAGCGACACCGCCTCGGCCACATCGTGCGTGACCAGCAGCGCAGTGAAGCCATGGCGCAGCCACAGGCGCTCGATCAGGCGGTGCATCTCGATGCGGGTCAGCGCATCGAGTGCACCCAGGGGTTCATCGAGCAAGAGTAGGCGTGGCGTATGAACCAGCGCGCGCGCCAGCGCCACCCGCTGACGCTGCCCGCCCGACAGCACGGCCGGCCATTCTTTCGCGCGATCGGCCAGCCCCACTTGCGCCAGCGCTTCGAGCGCGCGGTCGTTCACTTCGGGGCCGCTCAAGCCTAACGCCACGTTGTCAAGCACACGTTTCCAGGGCAGCAGGCGCGCGTCTTGAAACATGATGCGGATGTCGGCCTGATGGCGGCTCTGTGCTTCGCCATCGAGCGTGATCGTGCCGGCGTTCGGTGATTCCAGCCCGGCCAGCAAGCGCAGCAAGGTGCTCTTGCCACAGCCGCTGCGGCCGACGATCGTGACGAACTCGCCCGGCGCGATGTGCAAATCGACATCGCGCAGCACGGCACGTTCGCCATAGCGTTTGACGACCCCTTGCGCGCGCACGGCGGCACCGCCATTGGACGCAGGTTCCGGCACGGCAGCCTTCGGCGCCGATGGGAAGGAAGGCTGTGTGGACGTCGAGGGCGGGTGACCCGTGAAGGCGGCGGCGTTGCCGCCTTGCAATTCGATGGTATGACTGCTCATGGGAAGGGTGCTCACCACTCAGGCCTTGGCCAAGTTTTGATAACCGGGGTGCCAGCGCAGCCACCAATGCTCCAGCCCCTTGGCGGCCACGTCGGCCAACTTGCCGAGCAGCGCATACAGAAGAATGCCGACCAGCACCACGTCGGTCTGCAGGAACTCGCGGGCGTTCATCGTCAGATAGCCGATGCCCGACTGCGCTGAGATGGTCTCGGCGACAATCAGCAGCACCCACATCAGCCCCAGCGAGAAACGCACGCCGA
>CAHJWV010000420.1 GCA_903643055.1 Burkholderiales bacterium
ACGACGCCGGTGCTCGTCATCTTGTCGAAGTACTGGCCGAACTCTTCCCAGCTGTGCACGAAGGGCGCGCGGCCCGACAGCGGGAACGCGAACACCGAGTTGAGCCGCGCTGAATCGAAGCCGGTGTCCACGCCCTGGACAAACGGAGACGATGCGCTCAGCGCGATGAAATGCGGCACGTAGCGCGACAGCGCATGCAGCAGCCACAGCGCGGTATCGCCGTTCTCGCAGCCCACGTGCACATGCTGGCCGAACACGGTGAACTGCTTGGCGAGGTAGCCGTATAACTCGCTGATGTAGTGGAAGCGCTCGGTCGGGAAAATCTGTTGCTCGCTCCAATGCTGGTAGGCGTGCGTGCCGCCACCGGCGATGCCGATGTTGAGCTTGCGTGCCGCGCGCGAGAGCTGTTGTTTGAGGTCGGTCAGCTCGGCCAGCAGCGGCGCGTGCTCGCGCTGAATCGAGGTGCCGATCTCGATCATGCTGCGGGTGATCTCGGGCTTCACGTCCCAGGCGCCGGGGTGTTTGTCGAGTTCGCGCAGCAGGTCTTGCGCTTGCGGCGCGAGGTCGAAATCGTGCGTGCTGACGAGCTGCAGTTCGAGTTCGACGCCCAGCGTCAATGCCTCGGAGGTCGTGAATTCGGCGAGTGACAGGTCGGCGCTGTCTGGGGAGGGGCCGGATGGCGTGGGCAGGCTCGGGCTGGTCATTTCAGGGCAACGGCGTTGGTGGCGGAAGGTGCGGTTTCATGAGCGACATGGCGCAGTGACCATTTCGTCAGGATCGGCCCGAGAAATTGCGAGAGCGTGGTTGCGATCAGCAAGGACTGCAGCACGCCGTTGTGCGCGCCGGGCAACTGCGATGTC
Organism: Burkholderiales bacterium; assembly: GCA_903643055.1. Next base: position 861 of record CAHJWV010000420.1, read on the forward strand.
CAGCCGAAGGTGTTGGCCGCGAGCAGCACGGTCAGGCTGCTCATGGGCTGCAATGCCAGGGTCAATGCCGAGGCCTGCTGCCAGCTCAGGCCGCTGGGCCGCGCCAGCGAGGCGATCGCGATGCCTTTGCCGACCAGCCGCGCAAGCACGATGCCCAGCACCCAGGGCCACAAGCTGCCGATGTGATCGACCGAGAACAGCATGCCCAGGCAGATGAACAGCAGCACGCCGAGCGCTGAGCCCGCCGAGCCGAGATGCGGCTCGACCGTGAGACCGTGGCCCATGCGTGAGCGCGCAACGACACCCGCGACCAGCAGCGCCAGCAAGGGCGACAAAGCCCATTGCGCAGCGAGCATGGCCGAGAGAATGACGATCGCGATCTGCAATACGGGGGCCGTGGCGGCGCCGCGGATCGGCTGCGTCAGCCGCGTCAGCAACCATCCGCCGGCCACGCCGAGCAGGAAAGAGCCGCAGATGACGATCAGCCCGCTGGTGATGGTGGGCGCGAGGTCGGAGGCTGCGGCCGTGGCGCCGTCGGCGACAGCCAGCACGTGCCAGGCCTTGACCGCCAGCATCGCGAGCACGCTGTTAACGGCCGTCATGATCAGCAGCCGCTCGGTCACCTGGCCGCGCGGCCGCGCTTCGTGGATCAGCACCATCGTGATGACGGGCGAGGTTGACATCGCAACGGCGCCCGCCAGGGCGGCCGATACCAACGGCGCATCCAGCAGCGTCAGCGTGATCGCCACTGCCGCGCCGGAGAGCAAGCCTTCGAACAGGCAGGTCAGTGCCAACCAGGGGTTGTCGAACAACCAACGGGGCCGGATGCGGCTGCCGAGTTCGAACACCAGCACGCCGATGGCCAGATCGATCAGTGGCTTCCAGAGGTCGAGATCGGCACGCTCCAGCAAGCGAAAAGCGAGCGGGCTGGCCAAGGCGCCGGTCAACATGTGGCCACACATGCGTGGCATGCGCAGGTAGCGGTGAATGGCTTCGCCCAGCACCACGGCGATCAGCAGCACGACGGCAAAGCCGAACACCGGGTCGGCGCCGCGCAGGCCTTCGAGTGTCCAGAGCGGCGCTGAAGAATGGGGCGCGCCGGGCACAGCGCTCAGCCATTGGTCGAACAAGGAAAACAAGGTCATCGCAATGAGCGCTTTCGCTGTTTTAATTGGATGGTCACCGGGACCGGGCGGCCGTACTCTGTCATGGGGTGGCCGGGCGGGGCGACACGCGCCAAGGCCGGACCATAGGGCATAAACGCCTCTCAGGGCAACCGCTTGAAATTGAGGGATCGCCCCCAAAATCCGCTCCCTCGGCTCCCTTCATGCAAAACCCAGCTAAGCAAAATCAAATCATGGACAAACAAACTCTCTCGTTTCAGGCTGAAGTCAAGCAGATCCTTCACCTGGTCACGCACGCGCTGTATTCGAACAAGGAGATCTTTCTGCGCGAGTTGATCTCCAACGCCTCCGATGCCTGCGACAAGCTTCGCTTTGAGGCCCTGGCCGATGCCACGCTGTATGAAGATGCACCGAACCTGGAGGTGCGTGTGGGCTTCGACAAGGAGGCCAAGACGATCACGATCCGTGACAACGGCATCGGCCTGAGCGCAGAAGAGGCGGTGGCCAACCTCGGCACGATCGCCAAGAGCGGCACGCGCGAGTTCATGAGCAAGCTCGAAGGTGATCAGAAGAAGGACGCGCAGCTGATCGGCCAGTTCGGTGTGGGCTTTTATAGCGGCTTCATCGTGGCCGACCGAATTACTGTGGAATCACGCCGCGCCGGCACCAAGCCGGAAGAAGGCGTGCGCTGGAGCTCGGAAGGCAGCGGTGATTTCGAAGTCGAGACCATCAACCGCCCACAAAGAGGCACCGACATCATTCTTCATCTGCGCGATGGCGAAGAGGAGTTTCTCAGCGCCTGGAAGCTGAAGTCGATCATCGGTAAATACTCCGACCACATCTCGCTGCCGATCCTGATGCAAAAGGAAGAGTGGGATGCGGAGAAGAGCGAGCAGATCGTTCTGGACGAATGGGCGCCGGTCAACAAGGCTGCCGCGCTGTGGACACGCAGCAAGAGCGATATCACGGCCGAGCAATACGACGAGTTCTACAAGCAGATCAGCTACGACACCGAAGCGCCGTTGGCCTATACACATAACCGCGTCGAAGGGCGTAGCGAATACACGCAGCTGCTGTATGTGCCGGCGAAGGCACCTTTCGATCTGTGGAACCGTGACAAGCGCGGCGGCGTCAAGCTGTACGTCAAGCGCGTCTTCATCATGGACGATGCCGAGGCGTTGATGCCGGTGTATCTGCGCTTCGTCAAGGGCGTGATCGACAGTGCTGATCTCCCGCTGAACGTGTCGCGCGAGCTGCTGCAGGAGAGCCGCGATGTGAAGGCGATCCGTGAAGGCTCGACCAAGCGCGTGCTGGGCATGCTTGAGTCCTTGGCCCAAAGCGAAGACGAAGCCGAACGCGCCAAGTACGCGGCGTTCTGGAAAGACTTCGGCCCGGTTTTGAAGGAAGGCGTCGGTGAAGACCATGCCAACCAGGAACGATTGGTGAAGCTGCTGCGCTTCGCATCGACGCATGCCGATGAAGGCGTCTCGTTGGCCGACTATGTCAGCCGCCTGAAAGAGGGCCAGGACGCGATCTATTACATCACCGCAGACTCGCTGGCCGCCGCGAAGAGCAGCCCGCAATTGGAGATCTTCCGCAAGAAGGGCATCGAGGTGCTGCTGCTGATCGACCGCGTGGATGAGTGGATGCTGAGCCACTTGTATGAATTCGAAGGCAAGTCGCTGCAAAGCGTGGCCAAGGGTTCGGTGGATCTTGGCAAGCTGCAGGACGAGGCCGAAAAGAAGCAGGCCGAAGAGGTAGCGACGACCTTCAAGCCAGTGCTCGATCGTCTGAAGGAGGCTCTGAAGGATCGCGCGAAAGACGTACGCGTGACGACGCGCTTGGTGGACTCGCCGGCGTGCTTGGTGGTCGAGGAGGGTGACATGAGTTCGCACCTGGCTCGCATGCTCAAACAAGCCGGGCAGACCGCGCCCAAGGCTCAGCCGACCTTGGAAGTGAACGCCGAGCATGCGCTCGTCAAGCGGCTCGAAGGCAGCGCCCATTTCGATGATCTGGCGCACATCCTCTTCGACCAGATCGGAAGA
>CAHJWV010000421.1 GCA_903643055.1 Burkholderiales bacterium
TCGACCAGCTTGTGGGTCTGGGTGCTGGCCAGCACGGGCTCGAAAGCCATGCCCGCTTCAAGAAGGGCGATGTGCGGGGCGAGGGAGCACGCTCCGGGGCTGTAGTAAAGCTTCATGTGGCGTGTAAGTCGTGGTGGAGGGGGCGCTCATTACACCCGTTTCCATGAGCGCTGCGTTCTGACGCGCTCAAGGCATGGGCATGCAGCGTTCGGCATTCGACATGCAATCGGTTTGCGCGCAGCATGCAAAGGCGGGGTCTTGTGCGGTGGTGGCGGAGGCCCTAACTTAGCTGCATGAACACCACTACCACCACTCCCCTCCTCCAGCCCTCACGCCGTGTCGAGCGCCTCGTGCGCGGTCAACCGACCTCGGATGGCGATGGCGTCAAGCTCACCCGTGTTTTGACACAGTCGATGCAGCGCCGGCTCGACCCGTTCCTGATGCTCGATGCCTTCGCGAGCGACTCGGCCGATGATTACGCTGGCGGCTTCCCGAACCACCCGCACCGCGGCTTCGAGACCGTAACTTACATGCTGGCCGGTCGCATGCGCCACCAAGACAGCGTGGGCAATGTCGGCCTGCTGGAGCCGGGCAGCGTGCAGTGGATGACCGCCGGGCGCGGCATCATCCACTCCGAAATGCCGGAGCAGACCGAAGGCCGCATGGCAGGCTTTCAGCTGTGGGTGAACCTCGCCGCGAAAGACAAGCTCACCGCACCGCAGTACCGCGACATCGCGCCGGCCGACGTGCCGTTGGCCCGCTTCGACAGCGGCGTGACCGTGCGCGTGATTGCCGGTGAAACGCATGGCGTGAAGGGCGCCGTCAGCCGGCCCACGACCGAGCCGCTGTACCTTGACATCGCGCTGCCGGCCGGCGTGTCGTTCGAGCAGGCCGTGCCCGCCACGCACAACGCCTTTGCTTATGTGTTTGAAGGTGACGTTGAGATCGGCGGTTCGCGGGTGGCTGAAAACCACATGGCGCTGCTGACCAACGACGCAGGTGCCGATGGCGTGCGCATCACGGCGCTGGATCGCCCGGCGCGGGTGCTGTTGATCGCCGGGCAGCCATTGAACGAGCCGATCGTTCAGCACGGCCCGTTCGTGATGAACACCGTGCAGGAAATCCATCAGGCGGTGTCCGACTTTCAACGCGGCGTGCTGGCTGCCTGAATGAGCGGTGTCGGATGCCGGGGCTGTTGAGCCCCGGCGCTGCATCGGCATGGGCTACCCTCTCGGGTTTGATGCCCCGGAGTCCTGCCCATGCCGCGCCTGATCCTCGATGAAAACTTGCTGCACCCGGCGATCCGGGACACCGTCGCCAACCTGAATGTGGACCTCGTCCACAACGTGCAGGCGGCCGCGGCGTCCAACCCGGTGCTGGTGGTGGGCATGGCCTGGAACCACTCGGTGTACGTGGCGCGCAAGGCCTTGGACGCCGCGGGCATTCCGCATCACTACCTCGTTTACGGCAATTACCTGAGCCAGTGGCGACGCCGCAATGCGCTGAAGATGTGGAGCGGCTGGCCGACCTTTCCGATGGTCTTCGTGCGCGGCCAGTTGATTGGCGGCGCGACCGATCTGAAAGCTTTGATCGACAGCGGCGAGCTCAAGCGCCTGCTGGGCCGATGATGCGCGCGCCTGGGTGGTGTGTGGCGCTGCTGGGCGCCGTGATCGCATTGGCCTGTGGCCCCAGCGAAGCGGCGCCGATGTCGCCGTGCCGGGTGCCGGGCCTGCATCACGAGGTGATGTGTGGCGTGCTGCAGCGCCCGCTGGATGCGGCCCGGCCGGACGGCGTGAAGATCGACGTGCATTACGTCGTGGTGCCGGCACTGGCGCGGCGCAAGCTGCCCGATCCGGTGGTGTTGCTGGCCGGCGGGCCGGGCCAGAGCGCGATCGACGTGGCGCCCAGCGTGCTGCCGCTGTTCTCGCGCCTGAACAACCGGCGCGACATCGTCTTCATCGATCAACGCGGCACCGGCCGTTCGGCACCGCTTGCCTGCGACGACCCGCGCCATCAGTCGGTGGCCGATCAGTCCGACCCTGAACGGCAGTTCGCGCAACTTTCGCGTTGCCGCGATCAGCTGCGCCGATTGCCGTATGGCGATCTGCGCTTCTTCACGACGGTGCTGGCGATGCAGGATGTCGATGCGGTGCGGCAGGCGCTCGGCGTCGAGCGCATCAACCTCGTCGGCGCGTCGTATGGCACGCGTGCCGGGCTGGACTACCTGCGGCAGTTTCCCAACGCGGTGCGGCGCGCAGTGCTCGACGGCGTGGCCCCGCCCGACATGGTGTTGCCGGCCAGCTTTTCGACCGATGGCCAGGCGTCGCTGGAGGCGCTGTTTGCCGCATGCGAACAGGAGGCGGCCTGCGCGCGGCTCTATCCCAAGCTGCGGGGTGAATGGGCTGATCTGCTGGCGAGCCTGCCCAAGCCGGTGACGGTGGCGCACCCGCTGAGCGGCGAGATCGAGCGCTTCACGCTGACGCGCGAGATGCTGCTCTCGGCCGTGCGCGCGCCGCTTTATCTGCCGCTGTTGGCCTCGGCCCTACCTGCTTCCTTGCATGAAGCCGCCCAGGGGCGCTTGCAGCCACTGCTGACGCTGGGCAGCGGCCTGAGCTCGCGCAAGGGCTCGTCGCTGGCGATGGGCATGCATTTCGCGGTCGTCTGCGCCGAAGACTTGCCGCGCCTGGCCGACAGCCGCGATGCGCCGGGCCGCGATTTCGGCGCCAGCGGGGCGCGCTTGTATGAACGGGTCTGTGCCGATTGGCCGCGCGGCGAGGTGCCCGCCGCGTTCTACACCCTGCCGACGAGCCCGGCCGCCGTGTTGTTGCTGAGCGGCGGCATCGACCCCGCCACCCCGCCCCGCCATGGCGCGCGCGTGGCGCAGGCGCTCGGTGCGAAGGCGTTGCATGTGGTCGTGCCGCAGGCGGGTCATGGCGTGATGGGCCTGGGCTGCATGCCCGATG
>CAHJWV010000422.1 GCA_903643055.1 Burkholderiales bacterium
CATCAGCCGGCTGCGCTGTGGCAAGTCATTCAGCTATCGCGCACCCGACGGGCAATTGATGCGCGATGCCGATCAGCTGCAGCGCATTCGCAGCCTGGCCATTCCACCGGCCTATACGCAGGTCTGGATTTGCACCTTGCCGAATGGCCATCTGCAAGCGACTGGCCGCGATGCACGCGGCCGCAAGCAGTACCGCTATCACCCGACCTGGCGCTTGTCACGCGACAGCGACAAGTTCGGCCGCATGCTGGAATTCGGCCGTGCGTTGCCGCGCATCCGGGCGCGTGTCAGGCGTGATTTGGCGGAGCGCATCGGCCAGCGGCCCGGTCGCGATGCCGTGCTGGCGGCGCTGGTGCGATTGCTCGACACCACGCTTGTGCGCATCGGCAATGACGAATACGCGCGCAGCAATGGCTCGTATGGTTTGACGACGCTGCGCAACCGGCATGCAGCCGTCAAAGGCAGTGAGCTGCGCCTGCGCTTTCGCGGCAAAAGCGGCGTGGCGCACGAGGTGTCGATCGACGATCCCAAAGTGGCAACCATCGTGCGTCGCTGCCAAGCCATGCCCGGCCAGGAGCTGTTCCAGTACGAAGATGACGAGGGCCACACGCACTGCGTCGACTCCGCTGATGTGAACGCCTATCTGCGCGAAGCCAGTGGCGCCGATTTCACCGCGAAAGACTTTCGCACCTGGCATGCGAGTGCCCATGCCTTGGCGCTGTTGGGCTCGCTGGCCGATCAGGGCGCGGCGAGCCGCAGGGTGGTCAATGAGGTGCTGGCCGAGGTGGCGGGGAAGTTGCGCAACACGGTTTCGGTCTGCCGCAAGTCGTATGTGCACCCGGGTGTGCTGGACATGGCCAGTGCCGGTACCTTGGCCGAGGTGATGGTGCGAAGCGCTCGGCGCGTGACCGGCTTGAGCGCTGCCGAAGGCCGGTTGATCGACTTTCTGAGGCACGAGGTGGCGCGTCAGACGAAGCATGAGAGGGGCTCAAGCCCAGCTCGAGGTGCCGCGTCAGCGCGCAAGGCGGCGCGAGTTCAATCCGGCGCACACTCGCAGCGGCAGGCGTTTTGAAAACGCTTGCCGTTGGAGGTGTTTCGATCAATGAGCGCGGCGTCGGCGCCGCGCTGGGGTTCACGTCAAGAGACGGGCAAGCCGAAGGCTGATCCGTTTCACGCCGAACTACTTTGCGTGAGGCTTAAGCCTCACGCGGCCGCGGTTGACGGCGTCTTTTGCACGCCGGCCTCTGCTTCCTTGCACGAAGGTGCGCAGACATGCTGAGCCTTGCCGAGCAAGCGGCGGGTCTTCAGCGTATTGCGGGGCCGATGCTTGCCGCAAAGAAAGCACGACATCGTGCCGGCCTGGAAATCTCCGGCACTGGCAAAGGGCGAACCACCTTCTTTGCTTTTGTAACGAAGGCCACTGGCCTGGATCTTGGTTTTAGGTTTCTCTGTTGCCATAGGGTCCCATGAGATGTACGACGACGCTGCCCGGAGGTTACTCTGTTACAGACGTTTATGTGTCGCGAATGAGCGCCAGCCCGCGACACGCCTGTATTCGAGGTGGAATTTGGGGACAAAACAGCGTTTGTAAAGGCTGAATTGTGACGGGTTTGAAAGCTCCAATGCGGCAACGAGGTCATGCCGAAGAGGGGCTGAGATGTTCTTCCAGCTGTTTGCACGCCACCAGCAGCCGATGCTTTGCCATCCGCAAGCCGAGCCAACGGCCGACCAGTGAACCCAGCAATGCCATCGACAACTCAGTGGCCCACCATGCCGATGAGCCCAGCCCGCGCCCGTGACCCGCCCAGCTCAGGCCGATGAGCACGACGGCAGCGATGACCAAGGCGCCACCTGCGGCTTCGAGCCAACCGGTGCTGCGCAGCAGCTCATTGATCTGCCGCTCAGCCTGCGTGCGTTGGTCGGCGCGCAGGCCATTCATGCGCAGTGCGATGGTGGCGCGTGGCATCTCCGAACGCTGGGCGATGGCTTCGCGAAAGGCTTGAACGTCGTTGGTTGATTCCAAACCAAAGACGCGCAAGGGACTCGGCCTTCTGAGCGTGCGTGCTGCCATCGCCAGCTAGCCGATCTGCGCGCTAAGGGCGCCAGGTGTGCAATAGAAATCCAGCATGGTCGGGTGAGGGCAAGCTGAAAAGGGCAGACATGGCTGCACGCCAGCGAAGCCTGCATTATGCCTTGGCGCTTGCATCAAGTCACAAAGTGCGAGCGCACGCTTTTGTTTCAAGCTTGATACATCAAGCGGAGCTAAGGCTGGAACGGGTCAAGTCGCGGAATTGAGTTGGGCTCGCCGGTGTTCCCGTTCCTGGAGCTCTCGCCATTGCACCTTGCCTGATGCAGATTTCGGCAACGCGTGGACGAACTCAATCACGTGTGGGCGCTTGTATGGCGCCATCTGCGCTTGCGCCCAAGTGATCAGCTCTTGCTCGCTAACGGCCATCTCATGGCCAGGCTTGAGCACCACCAATGCTTTGACGGTTTCGCCGCGCCGTGCGTCCAGCGACGCGATCACGCAGGCTTCAAGAACCGCCGGGTGGCGGTACATCAGCGCCTCGACCTCGGCCGGCCAGACCTTGTAGCCGGACGCATTGATCATCCGTTTGAGCCGGTCGACCATGAAGAAGTAGCCGTCTGCATCGACATAAGCCAGATCGCCGGTGCGCAGGAAACGCCGGCCATCGATCTCGATGAAGGCTTCCGATGTCGACGCCTCATCGTTCCAGTAGCCCTTCATCACTTGCGGGCCCTGTACGACCAATTCTCCGGCTTCGCCTGGCGCCAAAGGTCGCAGCGAACTCGGGTCGATCACCCGGGCATCGACATCAAAAACGGGAATGCCCAGGCATTGCGCACGGGGCCGATGCGGCGGGTTGATGTGCGTGGCCGCCATGGTTTCGGTCATGCCATAGCCTTCGACATAGTCCAGCCCGGTCAACGCTTTCAGATGGGCCGCTACGGCCTGGGGCATTGCAGCGCCGCCACCGCGAATACCTTG
>CAHJWV010000423.1 GCA_903643055.1 Burkholderiales bacterium
ACCGCGCGCGCCTGCGGCCCGACGGCGCCGTAAGTGAAGCGCACCTGCTCGAGGCGGATCTCGCCACGGCCCACATTCAAGGGCTGCGCCGCAGGCGCATCGACCACGGTGTGCGGCTTGGCCAGCGTGTTGATGCCGTCCTGCACGGTACCGATGTGCTCGAACAGGCTCGCCATCTCCCACATCACCCAATGCGAGATGCCGTTCAGCCGCAACGCCATCGCGGTGGCTGCTGCCACGGCACCCACGCCGACCTGGCCGTTCATCCACAGCCACAGCGCAATGCCGGCCGTGCTGCTGATCAACAGCACCGACAGCGCATGGTTGACGATTTCGAACGAGGTGACGAGCCGCATCTGGCCGTTCACTGTCGACAAAAACTCCTGCATCGCCGAACGTGCATAACCTGCCTCCCGACCGGCGTGTGAAAACAGCTTGACGGTCGCGATGTTGGTATAGGCATCGGTGATGCGGCCGGTCATCGTCGAGCGGGCATCGGCCTGCTTCTGAGCCACGCGCCCGAGCCGCGGCACAAAAAAACGCAAGGCCACGAGATAAAGCCCGACCCAGCCGATGAAGGGCAGCAGCATCCAGCCGGCAAAGCCGCCCAGCACCGCCAGCAAGGTGACGAAATAGACGACCACGAACACCAGCAACTCGGCCAGGATCATCCAGGTGTCGCGCACCGCCAGCGCCGTCTGCATCACCTTGGTCGCGACGCGACCAGCGAACTCGTCTTGATAGAAATGCATGCTCTGGCTGAGCATCAGGCGATGGAAGTTCCAGCGCAGCAGCATCGGGAAGCTGCCGGCCAGCGTCTGCTGCTTGATCAGCGACTGCAGCGCCACCAGCCCGATGCTGGCGACCAGCACCACTGCCAGCAGCAACAGATGGCCCCGCTGCTGCGCCCACAGCTGCGAGGGCTGCACGCTCGCCAGCCAATCGACGATGCGGCTCATCATGCTGAACAGCAGGCCTTCGAACGCGCCGATGCCGGCCGACAGCAAGGTCATGGCAAAGATGTAGCGGCGCAGCCCGAGCGTGCCCGCCCACAGAAAGGCCATGAAGCGGGCCGGCGGCTGCACGGGCGGGGCATCGGGATACGGATGCAGCAGGTTCTCGAAGTAGCGGAACAAGCGGATTCCTCGGGTTTGCTGGGGGTTTCGAAGGGTAGCGGAAAGGCAATTCACGATAATCCCCCATTCACTCGAAATCGTCCATGGCTCTCACGACACGGCTCAGCAAGGCCGAACTGCAAGATTGGTGGCGGGTTCACAAGCCCAGCACACGCACGGTGTTGCGGGCGCTCGCAGGCACGGCGGTCGCAGGCGTGCTGTCGATCGGGGTGCTCGGCTATGTGCTCTATCAGCAATTGCCCGACATCGGCATGCTGACCGATTACCGGCCCAAGCAACCGCTTCGGGTGTTCACCAGTGACGGTGTGGAGATCGGCCAGTTCGGTGCCGAGCGCCGCTATCACCTGCCGATCTCGCAAACACCGAAGCTGATGCAGGACGCGCTGCTGGCGATCGAAGACTCACGTTTTCGCGACCACGCCGGCGTCGACTTCAAGGGCGTGTTGCGGGCCGCGGTGGCTAACCTTTTCCATGCACGAAGCCAGGGCGCATCGACGATCACGCAGCAAGTGGCGCGCACCTTTTATTTGTCGTCGCGCAAGTCCTACGCACGCAAGGTGCGCGAGGCGCTGCTTGCGATCAAGATCGAACGCCAGCTCAGCAAAGACCAGATTCTTGAGCTGTACATGACGCAGATCTTTCTGGGTCAGCGGGCTTATGGCTTCGAGGCCGCGTCACAGGCTTACTTCGGCAAGACGCTGTCGGCCTTGTCGATCGCCGAAAGCGCAATGCTCGCCGGCCTGCCGCAAAACCCGGTCTACGCCAACCCGGTCGCCAACTTCGAGCGAGCACGCAAGCGGCAACTGGTGGTGCTGGAGCGCATGCGCACGCTGGGCGTGATCGATGCTGCGCATCATGAGGCCGCGAAGTCGGAGCCCTTGCACATTCGCCGCGGCGCCGATGTCTCGGTGCATGCCGAACATGTGGCCGAGATGGCGCGCCAGACGGTGTATGCGCAATACGGCGAACAAAGCTACACGCTGGGATTGAAGGTCGTGACCTCGTTGCGCGCGGACGACCAGCAGGCGGCGTACCACGCGCTGCGCAAAGGCGTGATCGACTATGAGCGCCGTCAGGTCTACCGCGGCCCGGAAGACGACGAAGACATGCCCGACGGCATGGCCGCCGATGACCCCGGCGCGGCGCAACTGCTGGTCGACCACCGTGATGACGACAGCTTGCGCGTGGCGCTGGTCAGCGAAGCCGGGCCGCGCACGGTGGTCGCCACACTGGCCACTGGCGAGGTCGTGAAGATCACCGGCGAAGGCCTGAAACCCGCACAAAGCGGTTTGTCACCGCGCGCCAAAGACGCAGTGCGCATTCGCCGCGGCTCGGTGATCCGCGTGGTCGAAGAAGCCGGCAAATGGTCGATCAGCCAATGGCCGGAAGTCGAAGGCGCGCTGGTGTCGATGGACCCGAAAAACGGCCAGGTGCGCGCGCTGGTGGGCGGCTTCGATTTTCAGCACAACCAGTTCAACCACGCCAGCCAGGCCTGGCGCCAACCGGGCTCGAGCTTCAAGCCCTTCCTCTATTCGGCGGCGCTGGAGCATGGCGTCATGCCGGCCACGCTGATCAACGATGCGCCGCTCGAATCCGACCGCACGCCCGATGGCAACGACTGGTCGCCGAAGAATTCCGACGACAGCTACGACGGCCCGATCTCGCTGCGCCAGGCGCTGGCGAAGTCGAAGTCGAAGAACATGGTGACGATCCGCCTCGTGCAGCTGCTCGGCCCCGACAGCGCGCGTGAATGGGCCAGCCGCTTCGGCTTCGAGGCCGAGCGCCAGCCCGACAACCTGACGCTCGCGCTCGGCTCGGGCGCGACCACGCCGATGCAATTGGCCAGCGCCTATTCGGTGCTGGCCAATGGCGGCTACGGCATCAAGCCAGTCGTGATTCAACGCATCACCGACGACCAGGGCAAGGTCTTGTTCGAAGCGCCAAGCGTCGACGCAGCGCAGGCCGAGCGTGTGGTGCCCGAGCGCAATGTGTTCGTCACCAACAGCCTGCTGCAGGAAGTCACCCGCAGCGGCACCGCGGCGCGCGCGCAGGCCTCGTTGAAGCGCACCGATCTGTATGGCAAGACGGGCACCACGAATGACGCGGTCGATGCCTGGTTCGCCGGCTTCCAACCAAGCCTGACGACGGTGGTCTGGATGGGCTACGACAACCCGCGCAGCCTGGGCGCGCGCGAGTCGGGCGGCGGCCTGTCGCTGCCGATCTGGATCGACTACATGCGCTTTGCACTGAAGGGCGTGCCGGAACAGCACGCCACCGCGCCGCAGGGCGTGCAGCAGCGCGATGGCGACTGGGTCTACAGCGAGCTGGCCCACGGCGGCATGGCGCCGGCGCTGAGCGTCACGCCAGCCGACGGCGCCGCATCGGCCGCGCTCGAGCCACCGATCTTCAACTCGGCGCCGAGCCTGCCGAACGAATCGGCCAAGCCTTGAAGGCCGGACTCAGGCCCGCTTGCGCACCAGGCGCTGAACAACGCTGACCACCAGCAGCGTGGCGGCGCCGGCCAGCAGCCCGGTCGCGGCATCGGCCAAGGTCGGCAACAGCGCGCCGATCACGCTGCCGGCGCGCTGCGCCCAGGCTTCGATTGCATGGTGCAAGGCGGGGATGCCATGCGTCAGGATGCCTCCGCCGACGAGAAACATCGCCGCGGTGCCAACAATGGTCAGTGCTTTCATCAGGTAAGGCGCCGCCTTCAGGATGATCACGCCGGCCTGCCGGCGAAAGCGGGGCCAGCCGCCATCGCCTCGGGCACGGGTCAGGTAGAGGCCGAAGTCGTCGAGCTTGACGATCACCGCCACCAGGCCATACACGCCGATCGTCATCAGCAGCGCAATGCCGGCCAGCACGACGAACTGTGTCAACAAGGCCGCACCGCCCACGGTGCCGAGCGTGATCGCGATGATCTCGGCCGACAGGATGAAATCGGTCCTCACCGCGCCTTTGATCTTGTCTTTCTCGAACGCCACCAGGTCGACCTTCGGGTCGGCCGCAGCCTGCGACAGGGCGGCCCGCTGCTGCTTATCGGCCTCGGCGCCATGCATCAACTTGTGTGCGAGTTTTTCGAAGCCTTCGAAGCACAGGTAAAGCCCGCCCACCATCAACAGCGGCGTCACCGCCCACGGCGCGAAAGCGCTGATGGTCAGCGCCGCCGGTACCAGGATCGCCTTGTTGAGCGCCGAGCCTTTGGCCACCGCCCACACCACCGGCAACTCGCGCTCGGCGCTGACGCCGGACACCTGCTCGGCATTCAACGCGAGATCGTCGCCCAGCACGCCGGTGGTCTTCTTGGCCGCGACCTTGGTCATCAGCGCGACATCGTCCAGCACGGTGGCGATGTCGTCGAGCAAAGCCAGCAGGCTGGTGGCCATCGGGAGTTCCTGTTCAGAAGTTCGGGGGATGCAGGGGAATGCAGGGGAATGCGGCGGCATGGTAAGCGACGCGTTGGAGGCTGGCGGCCACGCCACCCCCCGATCGTGATTCTTGCGAACGCTGCTTTGGGTGCCGCCATCTCGGATGTCGAAGCTCGGATCGGGCTCGGTCATGCCGAGCCGCTTCGCTCCGACAGTGCATCCGCAAACGAGAGTCCCGCCATCATTTGACTGAGCATGAAATTGGCCGTGGCCGTCAGGATGCCTTCGACTTCGAGAATCTTGCAGCCGGCCAGGTTGTACTGCAGCAGGTCGATGGTCGGCAGCGCGGCCAAGGTCGCCCCGCTGATCTTGAGTTGGGCACCGTGGGCACGTGCCAGTGCCGCCCGGCCCGCGTAGACGACCCGTGCGTCTTTCGAAATCGCCACCACGTGCACGCCATTGGTTAGTGCAGATCGGATGTAGCGGTCGCCCGGGCCACCGGTTTCGTAATCCGTCGGGCCAGTCTCGATGAGCACGTTCGCGTGCAGTGAATCGAGAAAGCGGTCGCCGGTGAGCCCGCTCACGCGCTGGGTCAGGTCGCTGGTGCGTGCGGGACCCAGCCCGTCAAGATCGATCAGCCCGGCGCGCGAGCCGCAAATGCCGACCATGCGCACATCGGCGCGTTAGCGCCGGGCAAAGTGCGCCTGACGCTGCCAGATCAGGTCGGCCACGCTTTGGCCGATGGTGCCGAAACCGATGATGGCGATGTTCCAACGATACATCGTCGTTCTCTCAATCAGATGAATGGGATGGAGGGGAAAGGAGGAGCTGGCACTCATCCTAGGCTTACCGAAGCAACATAAAAAGCAATCTATATTTGATCCATTCATCAAATGGATTTGTGCATGCTGCGAGAACACTTTTGCCGCAGCAGGCGAGCAGATCGGCCTCACACAGGCGGCCGTCAGCGCCCAGATGCAGCGGCTCGAAGCCGACCTCGGCTTCGCGCTGTTCGATCGCGTGGGCCGAGCGGCGAAGCTGAATGCGATGGGCCAACAGACCTTGGCTCGGGCGCAGGAATTGATTCGCCTGTACCGCAATCTGGGCGCAGTCGAGGCCGATCCGCCGGCCGCAACGCAGGTTCATATCGGCGCGATTGCATCCATTCAACGAT
>CAHJWV010000424.1 GCA_903643055.1 Burkholderiales bacterium
TCTTCCGATCTTCCAACCGCAGCGCCGCCCATCGCAGGCCCCTGCTCGGTGCAGGGCTGTGGCGCCTGCGAACCGTCGGTTGACGCCGCCGCACCTGCGGCGAAGGCCCCGCCTGGCATCGCAACCTTCCGCATCCCGTCGATGGACTGCGCTGTCGCTCGGCGCACGCAAGCTGGCGATCGATGCGCCGGCTGACACAGTCACACAGGCCCTGGCGGCAATCCGCGCCATCGGCTATCGGCCCGAGCCGCTTGCGGCGCCGAACGCAGGCGACGCCGCGCATGGCGATCACGCGCACGGTCATGACCACAGCCACAGCCACAGCCACAGCCATACCCACGATGGCGATCACGCGCATGGCAGCAGCAGTGGGCGATTGGGGCTCGCGCTGCTGCTGGCCTTGGCTGCCGAGGCGGCTCACGCCATCGATGCGTCTACGTTCGCCGTGCGTGGCCTGGGGCTGGCACTGGCTGCGCTTGCCATCGGCCTGTCAGGCATCGAGACCTACACCAAGGGTCTGAGCGCGCTGCGGCACGGCAAGCTGAACATCAATGCCTTGATGAGCGTGGCCGTCACCGGCGCCTTCGCCATCGGTCAATGGCCCGAAGCGGCGATGGTGATGGCCCTTTATGCCATCGCCGAGTTGATCGAAGCCCGCGCCGCCGACCGCGCGCGCAACGCCATCCAGGGCCTGGTCGCACTGGTGCCCGATCAAGCCGAAGTGCTGCAAGTCGATCAGCGCTGGGCCAGCGTGCCCTCGGCCGAAGTTGCTCTGCAGGCGGTGGTTCGCATTCGCCCCGGCGCGCGCGTGCCGCTGGATGGCGTGATCACCGAAGGCAGCAGCGCGCTCAATCAATCGCCGGTGACCGGCGAAAGCCTGCCGGTCGAAAAGACGGTAGGCGACACGGTGTTTGCCGGCACCATCAATGAAACCGGCGAGCTGCAGTTCCGGGTGACAGCCGCGGCTTCCGACACCACGCTGGCCCGCATCATTCACGCAGTCGAACAGGCGCAAGGCACGCGCGCGCCAACGCAGCGCTTCGTCGACCGCTTTGCCGCCATCTACACGCCCGCGGTGTTCGCGGTGGCACTGGCCGTCGCGCTGCTTGCGCCGTGGCTGATGGGCATCGGTTGGTTGGCCGCGCTCTACAAAGCGCTGGTGCTGCTGGTCGTGGCCTGCCCTTGTGCGCTGGTGATCTCCACGCCGGTCACGGTGGTCAGCGCGCTGACCTCGGCGGCGCATCGCGGCATCTTGATCAAGGGCGGCGTTTTTCTCGAAGAAGCGCGGCACCTGAAGGTCGTGGCGTTCGACAAGACCGGCACCCTCACCGCCGGCCGGCCCCAACTCGTGGCCTGGTCGCCGGCCACGAACGCGCCCGACGCCACACGCAGCAAAGACGAGCTTGCCCAGCTCGCCGCTACCCTGGCCTCGCGCTCCGATCACCCGGTCTCGCAGGCAATTGCCCGAGGCCTCGGCCTGGCGGGCGGAACGGTCACCGACTTCCAAGCCATCGCCGGGCACGGCGTCAGCGGAACCATCGATGGGCAACGTTATGTGCTGGGCCATCACCGCTGGATCGAAGAGGGCGCACGAAGCAGCCCGGCGGTCGAAGCCCAGCGGGCCGAGCATGAACGCCAGGGCCATACCGTCACGCTGCTGGCCGATGACCACGGCGTGATCGCCCTGTTTGCCGTGGCCGATACGATCAAGCCCTCTTCTCGCGAAGCAATCGCCGATCTGCGAGCGCTTGGCGTGCTGCCGGTGATGCTGAGCGGTGACAACGAGGCGACTGCGCGGGCCATCGCCCAACTCGCCGGCATCACCGACGTGCAAGCGCCGCTGCTGCCCGAAGACAAGCTGGCCGCGATTCAGGGACTGCAGCAGCGCCATGGCATCACCGGCATGGCGGGCGATGGCATCAACGATGCGCCTGCATTGGCGCAGGCCGACATCGGCTTCGCGATGGGCGGGGCCGGCACCGACATCGCGATGGAAGCAGCCGATGTGGTCATCATGAACGACGACCTGCGCCGCATTCCCGAGACGATACGCCTGTCGCGCCGTGCCCACGCGGTGCTGATGCAGAACATCGTGCTGGCGCTGGGCATCAAGGCGGTTTGCATCGGGCTGACGCTGTTCGGCTCGGCAACGATGTGGATGGCGGTATTTGCCGACATAGGCGCCACACTGATCGTCGTCGCCAATGGGCTGCGCCTGCTGCGTGCGGCGCGTGTTCGCATGCAGCATTGAAGCCTCACGGCCTGGCTTGGACGATGATTTCCTCGGCTGCGCAATCCGGCTTGATCCAGGCCTCGGTTCCCAGCCTGCCGTTGGCCTTGAGCGGCATCACCGGCGCCAGCAGTGCCGAGTTCGCCGAGAGGCATTTCCTGGGCCTGGGCCTGAGCGTCTGGCAGCGGCTCTCCAGATCCATGGCCGGCACGCTTCAAGCCTTGCAGGTGCAGGCGCCTGGCTCACTCGTCACTCAACAATGGCTCTTGCGAAACATCCGCATCGAAGTCCATCAAAACGCTGGCCAGCTCCAGGCTGCGCCACAGCTCAGGAGGCATCGCAAGAATGGCCTCAGGCGAGCGGGCTTGGGTGATCCAGGCTTCGATCCGGGCGTGTTGTTCCAAGGTGAGCAAGTTCCGGCTCAGCATCTCGTTCAATGTTTGCATGACACCCTTTTTGGAATTCAAGGACCG
>CAHJWV010000425.1 GCA_903643055.1 Burkholderiales bacterium
CAGGCCGTGGGCGACCTCGTGCTCCCGAATGCGGCGGGCCGCCTCCAGCCCGTCCATCACCGGCATCTGGCAATCCAGCAGCACGAGGTCGGGCCGTTGGGACTGGAATGCGGCCAGTGCCTGTTCACCGTCGCCCACCGTGTTGACGGTGAAGCCCATGCGTTGCAATGCCGCTTCGGCGACCAGCGCGTTGACGGGGTTGTCTTCGGCCAGCAGCACGAGGCCCGACAAGGCGGGCTCCGTGGCTTCGGCAAGGTCGGCCATCGCTTCATCGAGGTTGATTTCGACGGGCTCATTGGCGGCCTCGGTGATCTGCGCGGCGGGCAAGCTTAGCGAGACGGTGAAGCAGGAGCCGCGGCCGGGCTGGCTGGTGGCCACCAGATCACCACCCATCGCACGAGCCAGCTCGCGGGCGATCGTCAACCCGAGGCCGGTACCGGCATAACGGCGTGCAAACGAGCCGTCAGCCTGATGGAAGGCGTCGAAGATCAGCGGCAGTTCGCTGGCCGGAATGCCCACGCCGGTGTCATGCACCGCGATGCGTGCACGGCCTCGGTGGTGCTTGGCAATCACCGTCACGCTGCCTTCGGCGGTGAACTTGATCGCGTTGCCGACCAGGTTGTGCAGCACTTGCCGCACGCGTGACGGGTCGCCTTGAACGAGGCAGGGGCGGGGCAGGTTGACGCGCGCGGTGAGCGACAGCCGTGCTTCGCAGGCTTGCGGCATCAGCAGCGATGTGACCTCGTCGATCACCGCAGCGAGATCGAATTCCTGGGTGGCGAGGGGCACCTGGCCGGCTTCGAACTTCGAAAAATCGAGCACGTCGTTGATCAGTGTCAGCAGGTGTTCGCCAGCCCGTTCGATCAATGCAAGCTGCGGTGAAGCCGGCGAAGGCGTGCTTTGCAGCATGCGGGTGAGGCCGAGAATGCCGTGCAGCGGAGTGCGCATCTCATGGCTCATCGTCGCGAGAAACTGGCTTTTGACGCCGCTCTGGCGTTCGGCCAGGCGCAAGGCTTCGGCGCGCTCTTCGGCGATGCGATCAGTCGAGAAGCGCAGGCTCAGCAATTCGCGAATGCGTGCTTCGGCGCGGTGGGCCTCCACCAGAATCAAGCCCAGAAACATCAGCAGGCCGATGCCGGAGAACAAGCCGAAACGATGGCCCTGCAGCAATTCGCTCAACGCGACCGGCAACAGCAGCATGGTCAGGAATGACGAACTGGCCGGAAAGCTCGGCTGCAACACGAACAGGCCGATCGACGCTACACCGACCAGCGCGGTCAGCATCAAGGCCGTGACTTCGAGGTGGGCATGCGGCACGAGCCACAGGCTTGCCAGCGCCCAACTCAGCCCATCAACGGCCAGGACCGCGATGAAGCGGTGCCGCCAGCGCTTGACGCCCTGGGGCGTGGTGTCGCGGAAGAAGCGCTGGCTCAGCAGCAAGCGGGAGCCCGCCACCGTGCAGCGCAGTGCGAACCACGACCACACCCAGTGCGCGTTGGTGTAGGGCAGCAGACCGATGCACATGAGCAGCGCGAACGCCACGCCAGTCAGCGTCGAGATCGGCGCGCGGCGATAGAGCATGGCCGTTTGCTCCTCGAGCACGCGCTGCTTCAGCAACGTGTCGTCGGGGGCAAGGCTGGGTACAACTGACAAACCCGGGGTTCCGGCCATGACTTTGGATCACCCGAAAAGCGATGGCGCATTATCTGGTGCTCGTTGGAACTCCCGGCCCCCGCACGATGCCTCATCTGCTTTTGCACACGATTATTTCAAGCCTCTGGTTACGCCCGTCCCGACGCCGATGGGGGTTGCCGGCGGTTGCATTCGCGGCCTCGGGGCTGGCTGCGCACGCCGAGCCGGTGGTGTATCTGCTCGACCCGGCGCACACCCAGATCACCTGGGAGGTGCGGCACTTCGGCACATCGACCAGCCGGGGGCGCCTGACCGACGTTGTCGGCAGCATCAGCCTCGATCGGGCCAAGGCGCAGGGCGATGTGTCGATGGTGATCGGCACGGCGTCGGGCAGCAGTGGCGTGCCGCCGCTGGACAGCATCTTGCGGGGCCCTTATTTTTTCGATTCAAAAAACTATCCGAGTGCTTATTTCGTCGCCAGCCGATGGCGCTTCGATGCGCAGGGCGGCGCTGAATTGCGCGGTGAATTCACGCTTCGCGACGTGTCGCGGCCGCTTTCGCTGCGGACGTCGAAATTCAGCTGCTACAAGCACCCGGCCCTGGCGCGCGAAGTGTGCGGCGGGGATTTCGAAGCCGAATTGCAACGCAGTGATTTCGGCATCAGCTACGGTTTGCCGCTGGTGGGCAACCGGGTGCATCTGTTGATCCAGATTGAGGCCATTCGGCAAACACCTGAATAAACCGCGCATGCCTCGCCACCGAATTGCACTCCGTTGAACTGCCTCTGACACCGCTTTTGGGACAATGCTGCGCATGACCTCGACCGATCTCCAAACCACGATGGCCCGCATGGGGGCTGCAGCCCGTGCGGCCAGCACGAAGATGGCGGCCGCGCCCGCCGCCGCGAAGAACCATGCGCTGCTGGCGCTGGCGAAACTGTTGCGCAGTGCGCCGGCGGCGCTGGCCGGGGCCAATGCACAAGACATCACGGCCGCGCAGGCTGCGGGCCTGACGGCGCCGATGGTGGATCGCCTGAAGCTCACCGACAAGGTGATTGCCACCGTCGCCGAAGGCTGCGAGCAGATCGCCGCGATGCCCGATCCGATCGGCGAGATCACGCAACTGCGCCGCCGCCCGAGCGGTATCAGCGTCGGGCAGATGCGCGTGCCGCTGGGCGTGTTCGGCATGATCTACGAGAGCCGGCCGAACGTGACGATCGAGGCCGCCTCGCTCGCCATCAAGAGCGGCAACGCCTGCATCCTGCGCGGCGGCTCGGAGGCTATTCATTCGAACCTTGCGCTGTGGAAGCTGGTGCAGGCGGCCTTGGTCGAAGCGGGCCTGCCGCCCGAGGCGGTGCAACTGGTGCAGACCACCGACCGCGCCGCAGTGGGTTTTTTGATTGCCTCGCCGGAGTCGGTGGACGTGATCATTCCGCGCGGCGGCAAGGGGCTGATCGAGCGCATCAGCCGCGAAGCGCGGGTGCCGGTGATCAAGCACCTCGATGGCAATTGCCATGTGTATGTCGATGCGAGCGCCGATGTTGCGCTGGCATTGAAGGTGACCGACAACGCGAAGACACAGAAATACAGCCCCTGCAATGCGACCGAGTCGCTGCTGGTGCATGCGGCGATCGCGGCCGACTTCCTGCCGAAGATCGGCGCGGTGTTTGCGGCCAAGGGTGTCGAGATGCGGGTGGATGCCGCTTCGCGCGAATGGCTGAAGGGCCTGGAAGGCGCGCAGTTGGCGGACGCCACCGAGCAGGATTGGGCCGAGGAGTACCTGGCGCCGATCATCAGCGTGAAGGTCGTGGCCAGCCTGGATGAGGCCATCGCGCACATCAACCACTATGGCTCGCACCACACCGACGCGATCCTGACCGAGAACCACCCGAACGCGATGCGCTTCCTGCGCGAGGTCGATTCGGCCAGCGTGATGGTCAACGCCAGCACCCGGTTCGCCGACGGCTTCGAGTACGGCTTGGGCGCCGAGATCGGTATCAGCACTGACAAATTCCATGCGCGCGGGCCGGTCGGCCTGGAAGGCTTGACCTCGATGAAATGGGTGGTGCTCGGCCAAGGCGAGGTGCGGACATGACGCTGCGCCGACACGCATTGGTGCTGTTCTCGGGCGGGCAGGATTCGACAGCGTGCCTGGCCTGGGCACTCGACAACTACGAGCACGTCGAGACGATCGGCTTTGATTACGGCCAGCGCCATGCCATCGAACTCGCTTGCCGTGTCGCGGTGCGTGCGCAGCTGGAGTTGCAGTTCCCGCAATGGGCGCGGCGGCTGGGTGACGATCACATCGTCGACCTGTCGTCGCTCGGGCAGATTTCCGAGACCGCGCTGACCGATCAACGCGCGATCGAGATGAACAACAACGGCCTGCCCAACACCTTCGTGCCGGGGCGCAACCTGCTGTTCTTTACCTACGCGGCCGCCATTGCTTACCGCCGCGGCCTGCAGGTGCTGGTGGGCGGCATGTGCGAGACCGACTACTCCGGTTATCCCGATTGCCGCGACAACACGCTGAAATCGCTGCAGGTCACGCTCAGCCTGGGCCTGGATCAGCCGCTGACGCTGGAGACACCGCTGATGTGGCTCGACAAGGCGCAGACCTGGGCGCTGAGCGCGGCGCTCGGCGGCGAGCGGCTCAATGAGCTGATTGTCGAACACACCCACACCTGCTATCTCGGTGAACGCAGCCAGCGCCACGAGTGGGGCTATGGCTGCGGCCAATGCCCGGCTTGCGCTTTGCGTGCCCGTGGCCATCGGGCCTGGCGTTCGAATGCCTCGCAGCCATTCCTGGACACCGCCGGCCCCGAGACCACGCCCGACACCACACCGGACAGCGGCCCACCCGATTCGGCGCTCGATCAGCTCGACCTGCTGGCGCAACGGCGCTCGCTCGGGCCGCTGGGCGGCGGTTGATGGGGCGGCTCGAGTGGCGGCCTGGTGGTGCCGCCAGCCCGTCCATCGAACCGGAGCCTGCGTGGTGACCCCTCAACTCGTTGGCGGGATCGTCGCTGCCGTGCTGGTTTTCTGGGCGGTCGGGGCCTACAACCGGTTGGTGCGGCTGCGCAACCGGATCGCTGGCGCATTCGCTCAGGTCGATGCGCAGCTCAAGCGCCGCTACGAACTGATTCCGGAACTGGTCGACTTCGTGCGTATGCATTCACCGGCGGATCAAGAGCGGCTGGAGGCGGTGATGGCCGCGTGCCATCAGGCCAAAGCGGCGGCCGATCTGGCGCGTGCAAGGCCGATTTCGGCGGGCGCGATGACCAGCCTGTCGATGGCCGAGCAGGTGCTGGGTTCGGCCTTGGGCAAGCTGGCCGCGCTGATCGACGCCGAAACTAAGTTGAAGGGCGAGCCGCGCCTGCGCGAGCTGACCGATCTGCTGGCGAACACCGACGGCCAGCTGGCGTTCTCACGCCAGCTGTTCAACGACGCCGCACGCACTTACAACGAAGCGGCGCATCAGCTGCCGACACGGCTGCTGTCCAACCTGTTCGGCTTTCGCCGGGCGGCGATGCTGCAAGTCGCCGCCAGTGACGCGGAGCGGGCGAACTCTCGCGTCCAGTAGTTCAGGCGGCGTGGGCCGGCAGGCCAGATTCAGAATGACGCAGCTCACACTGCCCCTTCGGCCGTACCGGGCGTTGCATCCGAGTTGGCGGCCATCGCCTATGCTTTGGCGATGGCTGACAGTTCAATTTCCGACCCCGCTTCCGTTCCGCTTCCTCGCCCGGCGATGGGTGACTCGGAGTCCATTGCGTTCGAGCGGCTCTCGCGCATCCGAAGCTTTGGTGAGTTGCGCGCTGCGGTGCTGGCGCTGCTTTTGACGCCGGACAGCCAACGTGAACGGCGCGCTTGGCGCGAAGAGACCAAAGGCTTGAGCACCGCCAGTGCGCTGCGCCAGGCGGTCGAAAAACTCGGGCCGGCAACACGCCTGCCGTGGCTTGACAAGCTGCTGACACGGGCCTCGAAGACCACGGTGCTGGATCGGCAAACCCTGATCGAAGCGGCGCGCCGTGTGATGGCGGCCGATGGCCAACTGCGCCCGATCGATCGCCTGCAATGGATGGCAATGCGCCACCGTTTGAAAGAAGCGCCATCGGCGCCCGTCAAGGTGGCGCCCGATGCGCCGCAAGACATGACACAGTTGTCTCTGCACGCGCTGCGGCAGATCGCGCTGTTCACCGCCTTTCTGTCGCGCATGGTGCCGGGCCAGGACGGTGGCACTTTGTGGTACCAGGCCTCGATGAACCCGTGGCTGATCGGTGCGGCGCTTCCGCCCTGCGAGTCGCCGGATGCCGATGCGCTGGCCCATGCCTTGATCGACGTGCAGGCGCTGCCCTGGATGATCAAGCCGGTGGTCGTGCGCGCCTGGATCGATTCAGCGCTGCTGTACAGCACGCATGGCCGCTTGCATCGCGATGCTGCCGATGCGCTTCGACTGGCCACCTTGCTGCTCGATTCCCCGATGCCCCCCGAGCTGGCCCGACATTACATTGAGCCTTCCGCGGAATGAGCCTGCGCAGGCGTTCCGTTCCGTCTCACTGTGTCGCCAGCTTTCGCGGCCATCCATCGAGGCCCGAATGACTGACGAAGCCCTTTCTCCAGCAACCCCCACACCCGCTTCAGAGCCTGAGCCCACCTTTGTGCCGGCCCAGGTGCCGACGCCGGCACAGCAACGCGTGCTGCTGCACATGCCGGTCGATGTGCGCAGCATGTCGCTCGTGGTCATTGCGGGACTGAGTTCGATCTTCGTGCTGCGCTGGGCGAGTGCCGTGTTCATTCCGCTGCTGGTCAGCGTGATGTTCCAGTACGCCTTGTCGCCTGCGGTCGATCGGCTGCAGCGCTGGCGCATTCCGCGTGCGCTCGGCGCGGCGCTGTTGATGCTGGGCATTCTGGGCAGCATGGCGGGCACGGTGTACATGCTGGCCGATGACGCGACCAACCTGATCGAGACCTTGCCCGATGCCGCGCAAAAGCTTCGCCACGCCTTGAAGGTGCCGCGCAGCAGCAACCAAAGCAGCGCGCTCGACAAGGTGCAAAAGGCCGCCGCCCAACTCGAGCAGGCTGCCACCGAGAACACCGCGGCGGTCACGACCCGCGGCGTCATGCGGGTGCAGATCGAGCGGCCCCACTTCAACGTCAAAGACTACTTCTGGACCGGCACGCTCGGCCTGATGCAGCTCGCCGGGCAGGCAACGGTCGTG
>CAHJWV010000426.1 GCA_903643055.1 Burkholderiales bacterium
CATCGGCGGCCAATTCGTATGCGGCCTGCGCAGCACCTGCGCGCGCGGGGCCGGCCTCGCCGTGGCGCTGATGCGCGCGGCGCCGACCTTTGTCGTGATGTACGTGTTGCTGGAAGCCCTGCCCGCGCGCTGGGCGTTATCGGCGCCGCATGCCGTCGCCTTGGCACTGGCCGTCTATGCCTCGGCTTATGTGGCCGACAGCGTGCTGGCCGCGCTGACCGATCGGCAGTCGACGGCGCGCAGCAGCGCTTTGCCCTTTCTGATGGGATTGGCGCGCGTCTACTTCGTGATGGTGCTGTCGAGCGGCTTTGGCGCAGCCATCGGCGTGACCGAGGCCACCGCCGTGACTTTGCGCGCCCTCGAGCAACTGCCGACGCTGGGCGACCGGCTCGCGTTGATGGCGGGCGTGGTGAGCGTGTTCGTCGTGATCCGTCAGATGGTCTTTGGGGCGATCGCCCGCTTGCCTGGCTTGCTGACCTTGCTTGCCAGCGCGTGGCTCTGCCTTCATCGGCAGGGCTCAAATATCAAGCAAGTCTTCCGGCACCGTCTTCAGAAAAGCAGAGATAAGAAGTCTGGCTGACGGATCGGGTTCAGTCAAAGCCGACACCGCATCTGAAACCAGTGGCGCGTGCGTTCGCGGCCTGTTGATCGCAGCTTGTTGATTCGAGAGCGCGCATCGGCGCGCGGCGTTTTGTTCTCACCGACCTCAGACGCCGACACCGTGGTGCCTTGCGTCTGCTCGCGATGTATCACCCCGTTAATCAATCAACAGTCAGCAGTCATCGGTCAGCCTGCCATGTGAGGGCGCAAGTGCTCCAGCCGATCACGCGCGCTGAGCCCCGCGTCTTGCTGCACAACCACCGGCGCCAGCAGGCGAAACAGCAAACGGCTGACGCGGCCCGGGTGCACGCCGCGCTGCACCCGCCGCTGCCACCAGACCAGCCAACGCAGCACGAGGGCCAGCACCGCACCATTGATGAAGCCGTTCAGCGATTGCAGGCTGCCGAAGGCCGACACCATGCCCAGCAGCACCAGCACGGGCCCCCAATAAGCGTCGACGACACCGGCCACATCGGGCGGCAGATGGGTGAAGAGCCAGGGCGTGCCATTCTTGGCCCAGGCCTGCGCCAGCGGATGCACCGGCAGCGTGGTACCCGCCTGACGCGGATAAGTGCCGGGGTCGGAGACCAGCGTCTGGCCTTTGTGCACATCGCTCATCGCTTGCAACAGCGCATACAGCACGGCGGGGTGGATGTCTTCGCGGACGATGACGTTGACGGTGGCGCCGATCAGCGAGACATCGCGGGGTGGCAGCACCGCCTTCAGATCGAAGGCGCCTCGGGCCAGCGTCGCTGGCTTCAGATAGTCGATGTGACGTGCGATGCCGACACTGTCATCGAACGAATAAAGCACGAGGCCCGGGTCTAGGGCGAGTTGACGCACCAGTGCATTGTCGGGCGCGAGCATGAAGAAGCCGGCGTCGTACTCGCCCCGCTGCAACGCGGCAGCCGCCTCGCCCATCTTCAGAAAACCGAAGCTCGCGTTTTGACGCGTCACGTCGTAACGAGCGAGCAAGTCTTGCGCGGCCTGTGCGGTGGCGCTGCCCTCCAGCGGCATCACCAATCGCCGCCCGGCCAGGCCAGCGGGAGAGCGAAGTGGCTCGGCCAGACCGCGGCGCAGGAACAAAAACAAAGGCTGCAGCTCGACCACACCAGCCGATGCCACATCGGGATGGCGCAGCCCATCCACACGCTGCGCGGTGAAGCCGACCTGCACCTTGCCTGTGCCGCCGAGCCGATCGATGATCTTCAGACTGTCGTCCTGGTTGCGCACCTGCGCATGCAGACCTTGCGCATTGAGATGCTCGGCATAACGCCGCGCATGGGCGTCAAACGATCCCCCCGGCGGCCCTGCTTGAATGATCACTAGATCCGGCGGCAGAGCCCGCCGCAGATTGCCCACAGCCCACCATAACGCTGCCAAAGCGATCAGCACCAGCATGCTCATGCGCGACATCTCTGCACTCCCTTGAACAGCGCCACAGCGACGCCGCAAGCATGTTGGCGCGACATTCCCCCAAGCGGGCCACGCCGAGCCGTGACCGAGGCAAACCGGAAGCGCGATATCGGCATTTGCCGTAGCCGTGGGGGCGACTGTGTCATCCAACGCCCGTTACCACCTCACGCAGACGGTGGAGCAAGCAGGGTGTCATTGGTAAGCAGGCAGGCCCATGTGACCTTGCTCGACTTCAGTAGCAAAGATGACTTCACGCGGCGGCCGGCGGGAGCCGATCGATGAACACGATGTGGACCGGCGGATTTGGCTGACGACCTTGGCCCAGGCCCTGATGTGAAGGCTGGCAAGGCCATCGGGCGGATCTTGTCGAATGCCAAGTTCACTGCGACATGGGCCGATGAATTTGCCTTGTGACTTGAGCGGCAGCCTGATCTTGTTCTCCCTCTGCGCTAAAGCCGCTTCGTGTTTGTCGGTGAGCTTGCTGCAGACTTGCTTTTAACAGTGGTAACACCGAGTTCGCTCTGAAGGCGAGTTTTGCTTGCGACGTGCGCAAGCGGGGCCAAGCGAAACCTGGCCCTCAAACTCGCGCCCGCTTTCCTTGAGCGCACCGCCGCTGCGTTACAGCGTTACGTTATTGACGCCGCCTGACCGCAAGTGCCATGATCGCTACGCCAGCGGCGATCACCAACCCGTCTTCGATCAGGCCGCTTCGCGTTTGCCCGATGTGCGCCATGGCGCGCTTTCGCCCTGCCAACGTGGCGTAGGCCAGAGGCACAGCCGTGGCTACCGCGGTGATCGCGCCAGCCTCCTCGCGGCCCCGAGGAGCCAATGCCGCACCGGCGATGCCTGCGCTCATTACGCGTGCCAGCAGCCCTAAAAAAACAGTGCGGTCCGGTGCCGTCTTCATCTTGTCGCCCATCAGTTCGCCCACCCCCATGGCCAAGGCGCCAAACTTGAACAAAGGGCGGTCCAACAGAAAAAGGCGCCCGGGGGTGCGCTGGCCCAAAGCGCGTGCAGCGGCGATGCTTGCCAGAGGCGTCATGGACCGTGCACTGGCCACTGCTCCAATCAGGCAACTCAAAAGCAATCCGCGAAGTTTCATGTTCATCCCAGCTGTCAGTCGAAATGATCATCGTGCGGGGTTTGGCATTCTGAAACCATGCGCAAAGCACTTGATCGGCTGTAGGAAACAAAGACCTTCCCGACTTCGAAATGAATCAGATATCTGGAGAATTTGCAGCGTTGCCGAAAAGCACTATTTTGAGAGTCAAGCCTTGAGTGCAGCTGCGAAATGTACGTGTTCACGGGGTAGGCCGCAGAGGTGGCTCCATCGGCCAGCGGATGTCGCCCATCACCTGAGCGTGCGCTTGTAAGTTGCTGATTTGATTGAGACACTGAGCTGAGT
>CAHJWV010000427.1 GCA_903643055.1 Burkholderiales bacterium
GCGAGCGAGCGCTTTGACTTGCTGTTGCTCGATCTCGGTTTGCCCGCCCGCGCCGGCCAGCCGCTGGATGGCGATGGTGGCCTGGCCGTGTTGCGCAGCTTGCGGGCCCGGCATGACACGACGCCGGTCATCGTGTTGACCGCGCGCGATGGCTTGGGCGATCGGGTGGCCGGGCTCGATGCCGGGGCGGACGATTACCTCGCCAAGCCCTTCGAACTGGATGAACTCAATGCCCGCATGCGCGCGGTGCAACGCCGCCACAGCGGCCGTGCGCAACCGCTGCTGACGCACGGCGGTGTGTCACTCGATCCGGCGACTCGGCAAGTCACGCGCGATGGCGAGCCGGTGCTGTTGTCGGCACGCGAGTTCGCGGTGTTGGAGGCCTTGATGGCGCGACCGGGCGCGTTGCTGTCGCGAGCCCAACTCGAAGACCGGCTCTATGGTTGGGGCGAAGAGATCGAGAGCAACGCGGTCTCGGTCTACATCCATCAACTGCGGCGCAAGCTCGGCGCCGACTTCATCCAGAACATGCGCGGCGTGGGCTACTTCGTCGGTACACCGAGCACGAATTCCGCGGCCAAGCCGGATGGCGCCGCATGAACTCGCTGCGCACCCGTTTGCTGCTGGCCTTGCTGGGCGTGCTGGCCCTGGTGGCGGTGCTGCTGGGCGCGATCACTTACCGCAATGTGCTGAAAGAGACCGAGTCGCTGTTTGACTATCAACTGCGGCAAATGGCCTTGTCCTTGCGCGATCAGGGCGAGATCGCGGCCGACCAGGCCCGCGCCTTGGCCGATGAGCAGTTCGACTTCGTGGTCCAGATCTGGACGGTGGATGGCCGCAGCATCTATGCGACACGCGCCCATGAGTCGCTGCCGGCGCGGGCGCTGCTCGGGTTCGCCGATGTGCCGGTCGACGGGCAGACCTGGCGCACCTTCAGCGTCGCGACTTCAGAGCGCGTGATCCAGGTTGCGCAGCCCTGGAAGATTCGCCAGCGCCTGGCTGCAAACGCCGCATTGCACAGCGTCGCGCCGTTGCTGTTTCTGGCGCCGGTGATGGCGCTGCTTGCGTGGTGGCTGGCAGCGATGACGCTGGCGCCGCTGCGCCGGGTCGTGGCTGAAGTGCGCTCCCGCGATGAGCAATTGCTGAAGCCGCTGCATGCGCAAGGTTTGCCCGAGGAGGTGTCGCCCCTCGTGAGCGCATTGAATTCGCTGCTGCAGCGGTTGGGTCAGGCCTTGGACAACCAGCGGGCGTTCGTCTCCGACGCGGCGCATGAACTGCGCTCGCCTTTGACGGCCTTGAAGCTGCAACTGCAAACCTTGAAGCGAGCGCCCGATGAGGCTGGCCGTGAAAGCGCGGTGGCGACCTTGTCGGCCGGTATCGATCGCGCCGCGCGCATCGTCGAACAACTGCTGGTGCTGGCGCGCAGCGAGCCCGGTGGGCCGTTGGCTGCGATGGAGTCGATTGACCTCAGCGAGCTGGTGCGGCAGGCAGTGGCCGACACCGTGCCGTATGCGCTGTCGCGCGGCAGCGAATTCGAACTGAAGGCTGATCTGCCGGTTTGGGTGTTCGGCGATCGGGCCGCGTTGAGCGTGCTGGTGCGCAACCTGGCCGATAACGCGGTGCGCTATTCACCGCGGGGTGCGCGGGTGGAATTGTGTGTGTTCGAGCAGGCAGGGCGCCCGACGCTGCAGGTGGATGACACCGGACCGGGCATTCCGGAAGACGAACGCGGCCGGGTGTTCGATCGCTTCTACCGCCGCGCGGCCCATGACGAAGACGGCAGTGGTCTGGGCCTGGCCATCGTTCGCAGCGTGGCCGCTCGCCATGGCGCGAAGGTCGAACTGGGTGTATCGGCGCTGGGAGGCTTGCGGGCGACGGTGCATTTCGATGCCACCGCCGCCGCTCCAGCTGATACCTGATTGCTTACCTGATCACCTTTGAGCCTTCGGGAGCCTTCTGGCTTTCGTTACCCAACTTGTCGAGCGCCGTCACGGTAGCGAAGTAGGTGTTGGCGGGCAGGTTGTTCAAGGTATAGGTCAGCGTGGTGGTGCCGGTGATCTCTATTTTTTTCGAATAGTTACCACTCGACGTCCCGTAATAGATTCGGTAGCCGGCCAGATCGTTCAGCGGCGAGCCGTCTTCATTCGTCGCCGGCGGCAGCCAGTGGACCGTCATCGAGCCCGTCACAGGGGCTGGAGCTGGGGTCGGGACGGGTGCAGGCTTCGGTGCTGGGCTGGGGGCCGGAGCCGGTGTGGGGGCCGGTGCAGGCGCGGGCGCAGGAGGTTTGGGAGCAGGTGCCGGAGCCGGTACGGGCGCAGGTATCGGCGTCACAGGCGGCTTGGGTGCCGGTGCGGGGGCAGGGACCGGCGCCGGCACGGGGGTCGGTGTCACTACAGGCGGCTGCGGAGCAGGCGCCGGCACCGGAGCAGGAATGGGTGCGGGCGTCGGCACAGGAGCTGGCACGGGAGCCGGTGTCACTACAGGCGGCTTTGGCGCAGGCGCCGGCACCGGAGC
>CAHJWV010000428.1 GCA_903643055.1 Burkholderiales bacterium
GCTTAGTGACGCTGAAGGTTCCGAAACCAACCAGTGACACGCTGTTGTTCTTCTTAAGTGTTGATTTGACACCGCCAATCAGCGCTTCCAGTGCGCGAGTTGCAGCCGCTTTGGAGATATCGGCCTGCTTGGCAATGTGCTCAATCAATTCGGATTTATTCACGAAGGTACCCCCTCTAAAAAAGGTGTGTCTCTGAAGAATCTGGAAGGTGATCGGGCCGCGCGTGAGGCTCATCACGGCTCGTTTCATTACAGCCTTAGGCACTCGCAGTGTCAAGCGCGGAAGCGGATTCTATGCGTAATCGACTGCGTCCATCGCGATGACCATCAGCAAGGCTTGATCGATCCGCATCCGCGCAATGCATAACGCCCTTCTCGCACGCACGCATTGCTATCGCCTGCATGCGAAACTAATGCGGATCACAGGCACCTTGGATCACGAGGCGAAAGCCTTGGCAGGCTGCTTTCGACTCACGATCGATACGCCAACCGCCGTGAGTGCCATGCCCATCAACATGAGCCAGGTCAACGGCTCATCGAACACGTGCCAAGCCAGCAATGCGGTGGTCGGAGGAACGAGGTAGAGCAGGCTGGTGACTTGCGTCGCGGCACCACGTTGAATTAGCAAATAAAGCAATGAGCTGCCGCCCAAGGTCAGCCCGAACACCGACCACGCCAAGGCCCCGATGAAATGAGGATTCCAGTCGATCGATTCCGACTCCATCAACCATGCAATGGGCGCACTGACTGCCAGCGCGGCCAGCAACTGGATAAAACTGGCAGTACGCACATCGCACGGTTCGACGAATCGCTTCTGATAGAGCGTGCCGGTGGTGATGCAAGCCAACGCGAAGATCGCCGACGCCAGGCTCGATGCGTTCAACTCACCACTGCCCAACTTGGGCGACACCACCAAGAGCAACCCCAAGCCGCCCAACAACAGGCCGAGCCATTGCGATCGGGGAACACGTGAATCAGGTGAGCCACGCTGCGCTGTGGCACTCAACCAAACGGCAGTTAAAACCGGTTGAAGGCCAACGAGCAATGCGATGGTTCCGGCGTTCATGCCTGCTTTAACCGATGACCAAGAGCCACCGAGGTAGCCGGCATGCATCAGCACTCCCGAGACCATCAAATGCCGCCAGCGCTGCGCGCCGCGGGGCCATTCAGCGCCTGATAACTTGATCCATGCGCCGAAGCAGAGCAAAGACAGTGCGAACCGCAAAGACAGAAAACTGATCGGCGGTGAATGCGGCATGCCATAGCGCGCCACGATGAACCCGGTGCTCCAGATCATCACGAACACCACAGGCATGGCGCGAAGCCAAGCGCCTGCTGAAGACTCGGTCGAATCGGAACCCAAAATTCAGCGAACCTTCGCTCGGATCTCCGGCAAGGCCTTCTGCAGGTAATAGACCATGGACCAGATCGTCAGCACCGCCGAGGCATAGATCAACACGGTTCCCCAGAGCTGGGTATCGATCACGCCCAACAGTTGGCCGTGAAAGAGCAGAAAGGGAATGGCGATCATCTGCACCGAGGTCTTGACCTTGCCGAGCATGTGAACAGCAACGCTGCGAGATGCGCCGATCTGAGCCATCCACTCGCGCAACGCGGAGATGGCGATCTCGCGACCGATGATGACCAGCGCCACCAAGGCGTCGACACGGCCCAGTTGCACCAACACCAGTAAGGAGGCGCAGACGAGGAACTTGTCAGCCACCGGATCGAGAAAGGCACCGAACGAAGAAGTCTGGTTGAGCTTTCGTGCGAGGTAGCCATCGGCCCAATCGGTCAATGCCACCACGATGAACAAGACGGTTGCCACCCAATTTTTGGTGGGCTCATGACCGTCGAGATAGAAGATGCCGACGATCAGCGGGATCGCAACGATGCGGGCCCAGGTCAGCAGTGTTGGCAGGTTGAAAAACATGCGGCATTGTGCCGAAGTTCTTCAAACACGCCGCAATGGGCGTTCAATCGAGCGTTCGCGGTTTGAAGCGCTTGTCATCGTTGAAGAGAAAAACTTCGGCGAACTTCCAGGGCTTGGGCAAACGGGAGACATCGCCGTAAGGCGCTGCACGGCGCACCGCATCGATGGCCAGTTGGATGGTCTCGGGCGCTTGGCTGGGGCGCCGCATCACATCGATGTGCTTGACGCTGCCATCGGCATTGAGTTCGATCTCCAGCACCGGGATGGCCAGCAGCATCGGCTGCGGCGCACCCATGTAGCTGCCATCGGGATTCGCGGCCACCATGCGTTGAGCCGCTTGCCGCTTGAAGTCGACCCAGGTACGCGAAGCAGCCGCAGGTGGCAACTTGGTACCGATTGGCTTCACCGCTGCAGGCGCCGCTGGCGTTGCAGGCTTCGCAGCCGGCTTGACGAGCGGCACCGTTTCGCTCAGTGACGAGGGGCTGCTGCCGCAGCCGACGACCATTCCAGCGGCCATCCAGGCCAAGACACAACCCATTGATGGCGGCCCTGTTCTAACCAAACGCCGACATGCCGTCTCATCCACCTGCGGATGCCCCTGGCTGATGACTTCAATGCAAGGCACGATAGATTTCCTCTGCAAGTTCCCGTGAGATGCCGTCAACGGTGGCGAGGTCTTCCACGCTCGCATGGCCGACACCGCGCGCTCCGCCAAAGCGCTGCAAAAGTTTCGCACGCTTCTTCGGACCGATGCCCGGGATTTCCTCCAGCACGCTGCCACCCGTACGCACGCTCGCGCGTTTGGCGCGCATACCGGTGATCGCGAAGCGATGGGCTTCATCGCGAATCTGTGCCACCAGCATCAAGGCCGCCGAATCGTGGCCAAGATAGACCTTGGCGCGCCCATCGGCAAACACCAATTCTTCCAGGCCCACCTTGCGACCCTCGCCTTTCTCCACGCCCACGATCAGGCCGAGATCGAGCCCCAGCTCTTCAAACACTTCACGTGCCATGCTGACCTGGCCCTTGCCGCCATCCACCAGCACCAGATCGGGTAGGCGCCCTTCCCCGCTTTGCGCTGCCGCGGCAAGCTTGCTGTAGCGGCGGGTCAGCACTTGCCGCATGGCGGCGTAGTCGTCGCCACCGGTAATGCCTTCGATGTTGTAGCGGCGATATTGCGAGTTCTGCATCTTGTGGCCCTCGAACACCACGCATGAAGCCTGGGTCGATTCACCCGCGGTGTGGCTGATGTCGAAACATTCGATTCGGAACCCGTCGAAATTGTCGACCGCCAGATCGAGCGCATCGACCAGGGCGCGCGTCCGCGCCTGCTGCGAGCCTTCTTCCGACAGCAGCCGGGCGAGCTTGATGTCGGCGCCCTGGATGCACATGTCCAGCCAGGCGCGGCGCGGCTCGCGGGGCTGGTGCTGGGCCGTGACCTTGACGCCGCTGTGCATCGACAACGCATCAATCAGCGCCTTGTCGACCGCATGGCTGAGCACGAGCAGCGGCGGTACCGGGCTGTCCAGGTAGTGCTGCGCGATGAAGGCTTCCATCACCTGGACTTCCGGCGAGATGCGCTCATCAGGTTGGTCTGCTTCTTCAGCGCCGATGGCGGTGGCGTCATCGACATGCGTCGGGAAATACGGCCGATCGCCGAGATGGCGGCCGCCGCGTACCATCGCCAGGTTGACGCAGGCCCGCCCGCCGTGCACCTTCACCGCGAGCACATCGGCGTCTTTCGTCGTCAGGCCGGTGTTGTCTTCCACCGATTGCTGATGCAGCACCTTCGACAACGCCCCGAGCTGATTGCGAATCTCTGCGGCTTGCTCGAATTGCAAGGCGTCGGCGTGCGCCATCATTTGCGATTGCAGCGTGTCCATCACCTCTTGCTGTTCACCGAGCAGAAAGCGCTCGGCGTTGGTGACGTCGCGCGCGTAATCGTCCGACGAGATGAAGTCGACGCAAGGACCTGAGCAGCGCTTGATCTGATACAGCAGGCACGGCCGGGTGCGGTTGTTGAAGACCGTGTCTTCGCAGGTGCGCAAGCGGAATACCTTTTGCAGCATCTGGATCGACTCCTTCACCGCCCAGGCGCTCGGATACGGGCCGAAGTAGCGGTGCTTGCGATCGACCGAACCGCGGTAATAAGCCATCCGCGGATAGGCATGCGACGCGATCTTCAGATAGGGGTAGCTCTTGTCGTCGCGGAACAGAATGTTGTAGCGCGGGTTGAGCGTCTTGATCAGGTTGTTTTCAAGCAGCAGCGCCTCGGCTTCGGAGCGCACGACCGTGGTCTCCAGGCGAACGATCTTGCTGACCATGTGGCCGATGCGCGTGCCGCCATGGTTCTTCTGGAAGTAGCTTGAAACGCGCTTCTTCAGGTCACGCGCCTTGCCGACATACAGCACCGCATCCTGTGCGTCGAAATAGCGGTAGACGCCGGGCAGGCCGGGCAAGGCGGCTACGTCGGCGAGCACGCGTTCGCGGGCCGGGTCGGTCGGCGGCGCATCAGGCTTTGCCGGGCGCGGCGCGTCAGGTACGGGGTCGGTCTCGTCGGTCATCGGCCGGGATTGTGCCGCCCCGGATAATCCGACGATGCAATGGGATCTTTTTTGCCGCGTGATCGACAACTTTGGTGACATCGGCGTCTGCTGGCGGCTGGCTTCAGACTTGGCCACACGCGGCGAGCAGGTGCGCCTGTGGGTGGACGATGCGTCCGCGCTCGCATGGATGGCGCCCGGCGGCCATCCGCGCATCACACTGCAGGCCTGGCCCGAGGCCTTGGCCGATGGTCTGCCGGAAAACCTCGTACCCGGTGACGTCGTCATCGAAGCCTTTGGCTGCGAGCCGCCCACCCGCTTCATCGAGCGCATGGCCTTGGCCGACCGGCCGCCGGTCTGGATCAATTTCGAGTACCTGAGCGCAGAAGATTATGTGGAACGCAGCCACCGGCTGCCGTCTCCGCAATGGAGCGGCCCCGGGCGCGGCCTGACGAAGTGGTTTTTCTACCCCGGCTTCACGCCGGCCACCGGCGGACTGCTTCGCGAACCGGGGTTGATGGAAGCCCGACAGTCCTCTGACCGCAGCGCCTGGCTGGCTTCGCAGGGCATCACGCTTCATGCGCAGGAGCGGCTCGTCAGCCTTTTTTGCTATCCCACTGCGCCATGGCAAGGTCTGCTCGATTTGCTGACCGATGCGCCCACGCTGCTTCTGCTCACGCCCGGTGCGCCGTGGCCTGTCACGCATCCACCGCTGCCGGCGCACCTTCGCATCCAGCATCTGCCCTACCTGACGCAGCTCGATTTCGACCGGCTGTTGTGGAGCTGCGATCTGAACTTCGTGCGGGGTGAAGACTCGTTCGTGCGCGCCCAATGGGCAGAACGGCCTTTCGTATGGCAGATCTATCCGCAGCACGATGACGCCCATCACATCAAGCTCGATGCGTTTTTGAGCCGCCATCTGAGCAGCGCGGTGAATGGGTTCGACGCTGCCAAGGTGCGCGAACTTTGGCAGGCCTGGAACGGCCTCGCTTCGATGCCGGCACAGTTGCCGCAGCTCGACATCTGGCAGCAGCAAATCGCCCGGTGGCAAGAACAGTTGCTGGCGCAGACCGACCTTGTCACGCAGTTGCTGAGCTTCGTTGGCGAATCACGCTAAAATTGAAAGCTTTGCGCGTTCTGGGGTTGATGTCCGGCACGCGCGTCCCATATCGCGTCCCATGACGCTTTGCTTTTCAAAGCACCCAACGGAACACTCGCTATGAAGATCGCTCAAGAAATTCGCGCCGGCAACGTGATCATGCACAACAAGGACCCGATGGTCGTCCTGAAGACCGAATACAGCCGCGGTGGCCGCAATGCCGCCACGGTCCGCATGAAGCTCAAGAGCCTCTTGAACAGCTCGGGTACCGAAGTCGTGTTCAAGGCCGACGACAAGATGGACCAAATCATTCTCGACAAGAAGGAATGCACGTACTCCTACTTTGCCGACCCGATGTACGCGTTCATGGACGCCGAATACAACCAGTTCGAAGTCGAATCCGAAAACATGGGCGACGCCATCCAGTACCTGGAAGAGGCAATGCCTGTCGAAGTGGTGTTCTATGACGGCAAGGCCATCTCGGTCGAATTGCCGACCAGCTTGGTCCGAGAAGTCACCTACACCGAACCGGCAGTCAAAGGCGACACCTCCGGCAAGGTGCTGAAGCCTGCCAAGCTCGCCACCGGTTTCGAAATCTCGGTGCCGCTGTTCGTCGAAACCGGCGACAAGATCGAAATCGACACCCGCACCCACGAATACCGCAAGCGCGTTTGAGCACGCTTGGCGCGTTTCGCTGTTGATCCCCAAAGGGCACTTCAGGTGCCCTTTTGTTTGGATACCGTGATGCGATGAGCTTCGACTTCGCCAGCATCTCCACGCCCTTCCGCATGCAGCCGGGCCTGCGCAAGCTCGCTCCCGGCGCACGGCAACTCACTCCACTGCAAGCCGGTCACAGGCACTTGCGCGAAAAGCTGGCGGTGCTCGGCGCTTATGCCTCTCAAGCGCTGCTGATTGCACCAGGCTTCGATGTAGCCCCAGCGATGCAAGCCTTGTGTGCCCACGCGGCACAGGAACATCCGCAAGCTTGGTCGTGCTCTCGAGCAATTTCCTCCCCGTTCGCAGTCACCGCTGAATTCGCTCATGCCCATCACCTCGGCTGGTCTGTGCAGGGCGGCGAATTGCAAGCTCACGAAAACGCCTTGCCTGAAGTAGGAAACTGCCTGCGGGCCTTGCCCGCGGTCTGGCGCTTACCTGCCTTGTTGAGCTTGGCGTTTGCGGAAGACTTTGCCGTCATCGATGGGCGCAATGCGCTGATCCCTTGGCTTGCGGTCTGCCTGCCATCGCAATGGGCGCCAGAAGACAAAGTCGGACGGCATTTCGCGCAAGTGCACGAACCCGTGGCCGACAACGCCTTGTTGATCCGGGCCGGCGAGCATCTTTCCCGGCTTGTCACGGGCGCCGATCGATGGGAACGCTTCGTCTGGACCATCACCCGGCACCCACGTTTGCATGCGCACCCCGACCGCGTCGACCCTGCGCCCTGGAATGACAACGCCGATGCCGACGCAATCGCTGCCCAAGCCTTCTTCCGCACCGAGCACCAGACGTTCATCCCGCTGCCGAATGCACATCAGGCGGTGTTCACGATCCTGGTCGAACTTTCTCCACTGACCGTCGCGTTGGCGAACCCGGCCCAACGCCATCAGGTGCGGGATGCGCTGGCGAGCATGAGCGGCGCTGTGCTCGCCTATCGCGGCCTGGCGCCGGCCGTGACCGGCTGCTGAACTGGCTCGGCCGATAGGGCCAAGATCCGATGAAAACGTCACCGATCGTGCCCGCCCAGTTGAGCTTCAACAACACCGGTGTGCCTCGCGCACCGAATTTCGACGACATCTACCACCCGCATGCGGGCGCGTTCGTACAGGCCCAGCATGTATTTCTGAATGGCAACGGCTTGCCCGCGCGCTGGCAAGGCCGTGATCGATTCGTCGTGCTCGAAACCGGCTTCGGGCTTGGCAATAACTTCCTCGCCACCTGGAACGCCTGGCGCCACGATCCATTGCGTTGCCGCCAGTTGCATTTCATTTCGATCGAAAAACACCCACTGACCCGTGAAGACCTGCGTCGCGTTCACTTGGCCTCGCCCGCTCAGCCGCTCGCCGACGAACTGGTGGCTGCCTGGCCGCCGTTGACACCCAATCTGCACCACCTGAGCTTCGACGCCGGGCGCGTGCAATTGCTGTTGGCACTCGGTGATGTGCAGCAGTGGTTGCCAGAGTTGGTGGCGCAAGTCGATGCCTTCTATCTCGATGGCTTCGCACCTTCGAAGAACCCTCAGATGTGGGAAGCGCGCGTGTTCAAAGCACTGGGCCGGCTGGCAGCGACTGGCGCGACGG
>CAHJWV010000429.1 GCA_903643055.1 Burkholderiales bacterium
GGGTCCGGCAGGGCCACCGCCTGTTGATAGCCCTTGACGTTCGACAGGAAGACATCGGCGTTGATGAACAAGGTCTTGTCGAGCAGCGCCGACTTCAGGCCCCATTCATACGAGGTCACCTTCTCCGGATCGGCCAGCCGCGACACGCCGTTGACGATCTGCGCCACGCCGCCCTTCTCGCCGTATTGCAAGGTCAGGTAGGTGGTCTGATTCGGGTTGAGCTTGTAGCTCGGGCTGACGACGAAGCCTGGCTGCGTCTTGCGAAACTGCTCGGCCTCGGTCAGGTTCCACAGCGTGCCGATCTGTGTCGCGCGGATGGCTTTGGCTGCAGCGACCTGGCTTTTCTGGTTGACCGTCAGCGCGTTGTAGTCGGCCACGCCGAAGTACTTCAATGCGACGCTGTTGGCCAGTGCCAGTTGTTCGGCCGTGTTGGTGCCCAGCTCGCCCTTCGCATTCGAGTCGAAGCCGCCGGTTAGCACACGGCCTTCGGCGCTGGTTTTGGCGACGCCGAATGCGACATCCACCGGGTTCAAGCCGACGCCGGCAAAGCCGTTGTCGACGATCGTCGAATCGGCTTTGTTCTTGCGGGTCTCGCGGGTCAGGCGGGCGCCGGTCGTCAAGGTGATTTCGGGGCTCAGGTGCCAGTCGCTCTGGCCGAAGATGGCCGCGCTGGTGTTCTGGATGTACTGCGCCTGGCCCTTGTTCAGGCCGTTCAGCGAGTTGAGCAACAGGTAGCGCCCGTTGCCGTCGGCATCGAGCGTCTTGTACTGCGCATCGCTGGCGAACCAGGCGCCGGCATCGGCGCCCCAGCCGGCATTCCAGCCCTGCTGGCCGAAGTCGACGGTGTTTCGGAACAAGAGCAGCCCGGCCTGGTAATCGACGCTGCCGCCGGCCTTCGATGCGATGCGCAGCTCCTGGCTTTGCTGCTTGTAGGCATCGACCTTGCCGCCGCCGTTCTTGCTGATGTCGAACGGCGTGCCTTCGTCGTTGCGCGCATGGAAGTGGTAGTCGCGGTAGCCGGTGATCGAGGTCAGCTCATGCGTGCCCAGTGCCCACTTCAGTTCGAGCGATGCGCCGCGCGTGGCGGTGATCAGCGGGCGCTGGTTGTCGAGGTTGACGTTCAGGTTGTTGAGGTAATCGCGGTCGTAGTTGAAGCTATTGGCATCGGTGAACCAGCGCCGCCCGAGCTTGGCAGCGATGTTCAGGCTGTTGACCGGGCCGGTGGGACTGCCATTGCTGTAGGCAGCGGGCTGGGCCGTGCGCACGGTCTCGCCGTTGTAGTACTCACCGGCCTTCGGTTGCAGATCGACCGACAGGCGCGCGCTGAAGTCGGCATCGGGCTTCAGCAGAAACTGCACGCGGCCGGAGACGCGGTCGCGGTCATAGAAGGTTTGGTCGGGGTTGTAGTTGTTGGCGTAAGCGCCACCGCCTTTGTTGACCGTGAGGGCGCCGCGCCAGGCCAGCACGTCGTCGATCACCGGGCCACCGCCTGCGAACTGGCTGATGATGGTGTTGTGCTGGCCCAGCGTGATGGCCCAGTTGGCATCGGGCACGAACGAGGGCCGGCGCGAATTGATGACGACCACGCCCATCGTGCTGTTCTTGCCGAGCAGCGTGCCTTGCGGGCCGCGTGCGACCTCGACCGATTCGACATCGAAGAAATCGAAGCTCGACAAGGGCGCGTAGGCGAGGTTGATGCCATCGAGGATTGCGCCGACGCTGGTGTCTTGCGCTTCGGTCTGCGTGACCTTGCCGACGCCGCGGATCGACAGGCTGAAGGTGCGCGAGTTGCCCGAGTTGCGCACGACGTTGGCCGCGCGCTTGGTGATCCCGCCGATGTCATAAGACAGTTCGCGGTCCAACTCTTTGCCGGAGATCACCGAGACCGACAACGGAACGTCTTGGACCTTCTCGATGCGGTTGCGGCTGCGCACGACGATGCCTTCGAGCCGCTGTGCCGGTGCGGCGTTGCCGTTGTCGTTAGTGTTGCTGCTAGTGTTGCTGTTAGTGCTCTCGGCAGGGCTGCCAGGAACGTCGGTCGATGCGGTGGCGGCGACCGCACTGGCGGCGTTGGCTGCGGGCACCGCAGCTTCAGGTGCTGCGCAAGCGGAATCGATGGCGGGTCCGGTCATGCAGGCTGCAATGGCGGCCATTTGGAGGTAGCGAGGGGTCGAGCGCGAAGCAAAGCGACGGGCGAGCCGGGTCTGCCGGCGGGCGCTGAATCTGTTCATGGAACGGGTCTTCCTGGATGGGCGCGTGGCAGGCGGCACAGCACTCAGCGCAGGGAACGTGCCAGCACGGTCGTGCGTGATGAAGGGCATTGCACACACGCGATGCCTGCTTGAATCGTTTGGGTTTGCTTTGAATGCAGCAAGGCTGCGCGATCAGGTGCGGGCCTGCCTCGAAGCCTGCAGTGACGTGCTTCTACAGGCGATGAACATGCAACAGTGCGGTGGCAGCTGTCATCAAGCCGCTGCTGGAAAGAAGGCAGTGCAGCGGACGCGCAGCCGCGCAGCGATACCGTCCGTCGACGCCGTGCAGATCAGCCCGCAGCAAGCGGCGCGATAAGCGGCGCCTGTCGCTACGCTTGCTTGAATGCGTTAGCTAAGGGCCTGGGTGGCTCGAAGTTTGGAACGCAGCACGCTGAAGAAGCCGTGCGGTGATGCCACAGCGCGGCCCGTGAGCCGCGCAGGGATGGTCGGCCCGAGGCTTACTGCTGTGCGACGGCGGCCGCGCCGATGGTGGCGCGCAGATCATCGAGGGTCACGACACGTGGGCCGTGCAACGCGGCGATCTGCGTGACATCGAGCT
Organism: Burkholderiales bacterium; assembly: GCA_903643055.1. The sequence goes on from CAHJWV010000429.1 coordinate 2,812, forward strand.
TGAGCTTGCGGACGTTGGCGTACAGGTTGACGCTGTAAGGGTTCGGCGTGGCGGGCGGGGGCACGTTGGCCGCGACCGGTGTATAGGCATCTGCTTCGATCAGGATTTTCTCGGCCGGAAGGTAGACCAGCGCGAAAGCATCGTTGTGGCCATTGCCGGCGATTTCATGCAGCTCGATCTTGCGTTGCCCATCGCTCAGCACGTGTTTGCCGGTGAAGGTCTCGAAGCGCGCAGGCTGGTGCGAGGCCGCCAGGCGATCGGGGTTCAGGCTGCGAGGGGCCGCCCAGGCCTGTTCATAGAACGCGCGGTTTGCTTGGGCGGTGACGATGGTTGCGCCGGCATCGACATAAGTCCGCAGGCCACCGGAATGGTCGAAGTGCGCATGGGTGTTGACGAGGTACTTGATGGGCTTGGCCGGCACCAGCTCGCGGGCCTTGGCGATCACGGCCAGCGAGCGTTCTTCGTTCAGTGGTGCTTCAACGATCACAAGGTGGTCGCGCTGTTCGATCAACACGCTGTGGTGGGTGCCGCCGGTGAGGTAATAGACGCCTGGCGCCAGCGAGTTAGAGGTGACGACGATCGGTGATGCCGGCGCGCTGGCGACTTCGGCCGGAATGCTGATGCTCAGCGAAGGCTTGCGCTGCACATCGGACACCTGCAGGTCAAGCACCGGATGGCCCCCCTGGCTGCGCACGATGTGGGCCGGGAAGGGCAGGCCGGCGAAGTTGCGGTAGCCGTCGAAGCGGGTTTCGACCAGGGTGTCGCCGAGCACCGGCGTGTCGATCCAGGTTTGGACCCGCTCGACCTCGTTGCGCGAATTCAGCCAACCGACGTAGCGGGTTCGTGCGTCGATGTTGAACGACACCTCGGTGCTGCCCTGGCCGACGTTGCGCAGGATCGCCTGATGGGCTTGCGCGGCCTTGATGAAGCCTTGCGGGGTCGACGCAATGTCGGCCTGGCGCTCGGCCACGCTGGCCGGGGCGGCAGTGACGGTGGGCGCCGCAGCCGCGTTGGCCGTGTTTGTCGTGCTCACGCTGCGGTTCCAGGCCTGGTTGCCGGCAAGGTATTGGTCGACCAACTGCTCGACCGGGGCCGGGCGTTCGCGGCCTGCTTCGATGATTTGCTTGCGGCTGATCTGCACGCGCTCGGCCTGGGTGCGGTAGTCGATGTCGGCGACATAACGGCTGACTTCGAAGGCCGGCCATGGCAGGCCAGGCGCCGGGGCCTGGCCGAACTGATACCAGCGGCCCGTGGCCGCGAAGGAGAGCGATGCGGTGTCATCGGCCTTCAAGCTGGCGGCTGCCGACGCCAGGCTGACCGGCTCGGCGTTGAGTGCGGCACAAGACACCAGAGAGAGCGCTGCGACGGGCAAGAGCGACAGCCGAGCGATCTGAAGAAGGGTGATGGGATGGGGCATGGAAAGGCCTCGCATGGTCAAAAGGGTGGAATGGCAAGCGGGCGGCTTCATCCCTTTAGCGCAAGACGCGTACCACGCGATATCACCTCTTTATCCAGCGAAAAGCCGGTGTTGATCGGGGTTTGCGACCGATTCTGTTGAGTGATCAACAGTCGCGATGTCTTGCGATCAGCAGCGCATGCCCCGGCCATGCGTTCGCAGGAAGGCTGGCAAGGCCAGGGCTCAGGGTTAACAGCCCAGCCGGGGCCGGCCCGATAGCGCGGCCGCGCACGGGCTGACTCGGAGGCTGAAAAGCTCAGCCGCCAGAGCGCAAGCCGCCGCGTTCTGGCGCCGTGCCGAATCGCGATGTGAACCACGCGGTCAGCATGCGTTTCTCGTAGCTCAGCGGCTCATCGGCCGAGACCGACATGCGCTGGTTCATGTACGTCAGGTCCGACAGCGACTCGTGGCCGCTCGATGGTTCGCCGTTCGATGGGGTCAGCACATAGCGCAGTTCGATGCGCGGCCAATCGGCTGCGCCTTTAAGCACCCGTATCGCGCGCCCGCCGCGAAAGTCCGGTATCAC
>CAHJWV010000430.1 GCA_903643055.1 Burkholderiales bacterium
GCGCTGCATTTACTTCCAGCAAGACCTTGCCTTGCGTGCCGCGGCTGGCCAGCAGCAGCTGGGCTTGCGCGGCATCGGCCAAAGGCAGTGTGGCGTGGATGCGCAACTGCCATCGCGCTTGCGCGACGGCATCGAACAATGCCGCCGCACGCGTTCGCAAACTGTCGGGGTCTTCAACGTAATGCGGCAGCGACGGCCTTGTCAGCGTCGCCGACTTGGCCATCAGCGAGACCGGGTTGACCGGCGCCACCGGGCCGCTGGCCGCACCGAACAGCACCAGGTGGCCGCGCTTGGCGAGCACCTGCAGGCTGTGGTCGAAGGTGGTGGCGCCGACCGAATCGAACACCACCTCGGGGCCTCGGCCGTTCGTCAGGCGCAGCACCTCGTCGGCCCACGATCGGCCTTCGTCGTAGCGCACCGGCTCGACGCCGAGGCTGGCCAGCCAGTCGCTCTTCGCGGCCGAAGAAGCCGTGCCCAGCACCCGCAGGCCGCGTTGCTTCAGCATCTGCACCAGCAGGCCGCCGACGCCGCCGGCCGCGGCATGAACCAGCACGGTCTGCCCATCAGACAGCCGCGCCACGTCATGCGCCAGCATGTGCGCCGTCAAGCCCTGTTCGATCACGGCGCAGGCGGTTTTCAGTGGCGTGGTGTCCGGCACCGGCACCAGGTGCGAGGCCGGCACGGCAATCTGTTCGGCATAGCTGCCTTGCGCTCCGGTCGTGAAGGCCACGCGGTCGCCGATCTGAAAGCCTTGCACGCCATCGCCTTTGGCCTCGATCACGCCGCTGCCTTCGATGCCCAGGCGCCAGGGCAGCGTGATGCCGGGAAAACGGCCTTCGCGCTGATAGATGTCGACGAAATTGAGGCCGGCATAAGCCACGCGCACCAGGGCCTGGCCGGCGGCCGCCGAGGGGTCGGGCCGCTCATCGACCTGGACCCTGTCTGCGCCGCCGTGTTGAAACACCCAGGCGGCTTTCATCGTTGGACTTTCATCGGGTTCGCTCCTCGAGTCGGCCTTGAGACCAGCCGCCAAGGCAATGTATGTGAGCATTCTCCAGTTCGATACCGCATGTGATTTCCCGCTGAAGTGCAAGGTCGGAATTCTGGCGTGCCGTTGCAGCGTTAGCTTGCGATGGCCCATCGCAAGACATCACAAGGCATCGCGATGTCGGGCTTTGACCTGATCGCGACCCAGTCTTTGCAATTCGCGTAGAACGACGGGCATTGAGGTAGCCGGACATTCGAAGGGTGCCGGCCCGATTCAAACTCGCCCTTCTCATCGGGCGTCAAACCTTCCCACTTCATTCAAACAGCCAAGGAGAGATTTGATGGAACATCGCCAACTCGGCCGCTCGGGCCTGCAGGTACCGGCTTTCAGCCTCGGTACGGCCACCTTTGGTGGCTCGAACGAATTCTTCCAGCGCTGGGGCCAGGTGCAGGTCGATGAAGCGACGCGCATGGTCGACCTCTGCCTGGAGCACGGCATCAACTTCTTCGATACCGCCGATGTGTATTCGAAGGGCGACTCGGAAACCATCCTCGGCAAGGCGCTGAAGGGCAAGCGTCACAACGCGCTGATCTCGACCAAGTCGACCTTTCCGATGGGCGATGGTCCGAACGACAAAGGCTCGTCGCGCCATCACCTGATCCGCGCCTGCGAGGCGAGCCTGAAGCGGCTAGGCACCGATCACATCGACCTTTACTTCATGCACGGCTTTGATGCGCTGACGCCGGTTGAAGAGACCTTGCGCGCGCTCGATGACCTGGTGCGCAGCGGTAAGATCAGCTACATCGGCGCCTCCAATTTTTCGGGCTGGCACTTGATGAAGTCGCTTGCGACCTCGGAGAAATATGGCCTGGCGCGCTACGTCGTGTACCAGGGCTATTACTCGCTGGTGGGCCGTGACTATGAATGGGAGTTGATGCCGCTGGGCCTGGACCAAGGCGTTGCGACGATGGTATGGAGCCCGCTCGGCTGGGGCCGCCTGACCGGCAAGATCCGCCGCGGCCAGCCGCCGCAAGCCGGCCGCATTGCCGAAGGCGGCAGCGAAGGCGGGCCGATCGTTGAAGAAGCCTACCTTTATGACGTGGTGGATGCCCTCGACCGCGTCGCCAAGGAGCGCAACAAGACCGTGCCGCAGGTGGCGCTGAACTGGCTGCTGTCTCGGCCGACGGTGGCCAACATCGTGATCGGCGCGCGCAATGCCGATCAGCTGAAGCAGAACCTGGGCGCGCTCGGCTGGAAGCTGTCGCCAGAAGAAATCGCGCTGCTCGACCAGGCCAGCCGCCGGCCACCGGCTTACCCGTATTGGCATCAAACAGGCTTCAACGATCGCAACCCGAAGCCGACGAACTGGTGATGGATGGCCGCGGGCAGCAACGCGTTGCCCGTCGTTCATCTCCCTGACGGAGCGGGCGGCGTGATGCGAAACTCGCCTGAACCCATCACCGTTTTCGCCACCTCATGTCTATCGCCGACAGCAATTCTCGCCGAGCAGCGCGAGACGCTGACGGCGATGCTGCTGGAGGTGCGTACCTCGACCGCGCTGGGCCTGCTGCAGGCCACCGATGCAGCGGTAACGTAGGTCGCGCTGAATTGCGGCTTCAAGAGCCACTCTCATTTCTCGAAGGTGTTCCGCGATCGATTCGGCTTTGCACCGCGTGATCTGCGGCAGGTCGAGGCCTGACGAGCTGCAGAACACAGCTTGGTGTCGACGAAGGCGCCAGCGGTGCGATGCTCAGTGCGCTGAGCGGCATGTTCATGCTGGCCGACGCGAGCTTGACGGTGTCGTACTCGCACGAAGCCGCTTAGCTCCAGCGGGTGTCGTCACGGCATGGCGTTATCGCGTCGCCGTCATCATCACTGTTGTTTTGGCGAGGTCGGGCGGGTGTGGCGTTCGCAGTAATGGCCCGCCGTGGCGACTCAAAAAAAACGGGGCGGCACCATCAAGGCCGCCCCGCTTCGTTTCAGGTTGGATGCCCGCTGTGCTCAGCCAAAGTGGCAGATGTAGTGCAGCGT